>NZ_JALBYS010000090.1:0-272 GCF_022678525.1 Serratia sp. PGPR-27
CCGCCGTGCAGCGCGATGCCGTTGGTGATGGCGGTCATGCCGAACTCGCGCACGCCGTAATGAATGTAGTTGCCCGCCGGGTCAACGTTCAGCGCTTTCGAGCCGGACCACATGGTCAGGTTGCTCGGCGCCAGGTCGGCGGAGCCGCCCAGGAACTCCGGCAGCACCTTGCCGAACGCTTCCAGCGCGTTCTGCGACGCCTTGCGGCTGGCGATGTTGGCCGGGTTGGCCTGCAGTTTTTCCACGAACGCCTTGGCGTCGGCTTTCCAGTC
>NZ_JALBYS010000091.1:0-269 GCF_022678525.1 Serratia sp. PGPR-27
GTGTATAGTAGTGCAACATTTTCATGGTACGTTCGCGTGCTTCTTCTTCATTCGCATGCGCTGTATGACCTTCTTGCCATAAGAATTCTGACGTACGGATGAATGGTAATGTACGTTTCTCCCAACGGAATACGTTAGCCCATTGGTTTAATTCCATTGGTAGGTCACGGTATGAGTTGATCCAGTCAGACATAGCGTTTCCGAATAAAGTTTCAGAAGTTGGACGTAATGCCAATGGCTCTTCTAATTTTTCCTCACCTGCTTCAGTT
>NZ_JALBYS010000092.1:0-268 GCF_022678525.1 Serratia sp. PGPR-27
GACCATCCCCTTGATTGACGAGTTGGCCCATGAGATCGCCCAGCACGACGGGCTGACCTTCCTCACGACCTCTAATGGCAAACCCTTTTCCGTGGACGGCTTTGGCAACTGGTTTCGAGCAGCTACCAAAGAAGCGGGCCTCATCGGCAAATCACCTCATGGCTTGCGGAAAGCGGCAGGTAGACGCCTCGCTGAGGCTGGATGTACGGCGAAGGAAATCGCAGCCGTTCTTGGACACCGCACACTCAACGAAGTGGCCCGGTATACG
>NZ_JALBYS010000093.1:0-261 GCF_022678525.1 Serratia sp. PGPR-27
GGTGATGGCCCGCAAGGGCGAGGCCAAAGGCCGAGTTATCCTGCACGACCCACCATTCTTAGAGAATGGTAGCTTCAGAATCGGTTTGATGTGGCAAAGTAAAGGTCCGAGTCGAGTACCCGTCGAGTTGTCCTGAACATCCCCATCCTTGTTTTCCGCGAGTCGGTTTTTGTAGCCTATTCGCCATCAGTAGTAAACCACATCAGTGGGTCGTTAGCTCAGTTGGTAGAGCAGTTGACTTTTAATCAATTGGTCGCAGGT
>NZ_JALBYS010000094.1:0-261 GCF_022678525.1 Serratia sp. PGPR-27
CGAGCGCATGCAGCTGATCGGCGGCACCTGGTACGGCGGCGAAATGAAGAAAGGCATGTTCTCGATGATGAACTACCTGCTGCCGCTGAAAGGCATCGCCTCGATGCACTGCTCTGCCAACGTGGGCGAGAAAGGCGACGTGGCGGTGTTCTTCGGCCTGTCCGGCACCGGCAAGACCACCCTCTCCACCGATCCTAAGCGTCAGTTGATCGGCGATGACGAGCACGGCTGGGACGACGACGGCGTGTTCAACTTCGAAGG
>NZ_JALBYS010000095.1:0-251 GCF_022678525.1 Serratia sp. PGPR-27
GGCTGACGCTGACCATTGGCGGAGGCCAGCTGATCATGCTGGGCGGGTCCGCCTATTATCTGATCGTCGGCCTGTTGATGATCGTGTCGGGCGGGCTGCTGGCCTTGCTCAGACCGTTGGGCGCCTGGCTCTACATCGCCATCTTCATCGGCACCGTCGTCTGGGCGCTGTGGGAGGTCGGGCTGAACGGCTGGGCCCTGGTCCCGCGCGTGGTGGCGCCGCTGGTGCTGTTGATCGCGGTGGTCCTCAGC
>NZ_JALBYS010000096.1:0-246 GCF_022678525.1 Serratia sp. PGPR-27
GCTGCCCGCACCACGTCTGGTGCACCCCTGAAGTGCATGACGATCTCAGCACCGGTTTCCCGGTGTTTCCCATGCTCTCTCACTGGAACGGCGGGTTGATTCACCACCCGGTGACGCCCGGTGAACCTTTTCACACGGCGGTCTGCCCGAACGTACGCTTCACCGCCATTCCATTGCTCAGCAACGCGCCGCCCTATTCGCCGTACCGCGATCGCCCGCTGCCGGGCCACAATGTGGCGCTGTTCA
>NZ_JALBYS010000097.1:0-239 GCF_022678525.1 Serratia sp. PGPR-27
TAGCCGGTGAGGTGCAGGAGGCTGTAAATCAACATGGAGCCGTGGCCGTTGGAGAGCACGAAACGGTCGCGGTCAGCCCAGTGCGGGTTAGTCGGGTTGTGGTTGAGGTAGTCACGCCACAGGACTTCGGCGATGTCCGCCATGCCCATAGGGGCCCCCGGGTGGCCGGAATTTGCTTTTTGTACGGCGTCCATGCTGAGTGCGCGGATAGCGTTGGCAAGCTCTTTACGAGAGGACAT
>NZ_JALBYS010000098.1:0-237 GCF_022678525.1 Serratia sp. PGPR-27
TTGGTAGTCATCCCAACTGCGATACCGGTTGTCCCATTAACTAGTAGGTTAGGAAAGCGAGCTGGTAATACTTCTGGCTCACGCTCTTCACCGTCATAGTTAGGGATAAAATCAACAGTATCTTTATTCATGTCACGAACCATTTCGTGGGCAATCTTACTCATACGCGCTTCGGTATAACGCATGGCTGCCGCTTGGTCACCATCGACTGAACCGAAGTTCCCGTGACCATCCACT
>NZ_JALBYS010000009.1:0-128654 GCF_022678525.1 Serratia sp. PGPR-27
ATATATTCCAGTTCAGTGCCAACAACCGGTGGAGCGTTAAATGGAATCATGTCTACCTCTGTATAACCAGTACGCGGTGCTTTCAATCACGGCACCCTGTCGTTGATAGAGTCGTAATGCGGCGATATTGCCTACCTGGGTCGCAACCCGCAGGCGTTGCATCCCCTGCCGCCGACATTCGGCCAGCGCCGCCGCCATCAGTCTGGAACCAATGCCCCGGCCTGATGCGCCGGGGTAGGCCGCCAGCAAGCCGATACGCATTTCCTGGCCGCCAATGTCGCGCAGGCTGACAAAGCCTTCAGGTTGCCCCTGGTTACCCAATACCAGCAAGCATTGATGATCGAAGGTGCCCAGCACCGCTTTTTCGATCCAGGCCGCATAGAATCGCCCGCTATCGGTGCGCTCGTACCACGGTGCGCGAAATCGGCTGGCGGCGAACACGTCACCGGCGGCAGCCCGCAACGACGGGATGTCCTCGGGCACGGCCATGCGCACCCCGGCCGCAGCGGTATCGACCGTCTCGCGTCCAGTTGCAATGTTCACGGCCAGATCCACTTCGCCTTCGACCAGCCGGAAGCCCAGCGCCGACAGTGCATCGGCCCACTCCAATCGGTAAGCGGGGATTTTAGCCTGCACCAACGCATAAGCATCCAAATCAGCGTTGCTCACGGGGGCCGCAGAGTCGTCGAAATGCAACTTGGCGCTCTTCAATTGGAAGAAGTCGCTCTCCCAATTCAGCGGTTCAATACTGGCGTGGACGTGCATGCAATAAATCCAGTAAGTATTTGCCGTAACCTGTTTTGGCCAGCGTCTGAGCCGCGCGTTTCACGCCCTCATCATCCAGCCAGCCATTGCGCCAGGCGATCTCTTCAAGACAGGCGATTTTAAAGCCCTGACGTTTCTCTACCGTCTGCACGAAGCTACTGGCTTCCAGCAGGCTGTCGTGAGTCCCGGTGTCCAGCCAGGCAAAACCGCGCCCCAGCAGCTCGACGGTCAGCTCGCCACGCTCCAGATACATCTGGTTGATGCTGGTGATCTCCAATTCTCCCCGAGCTGACGGCTTGATCTGCTTGGCGAACTCCACCACCTGAGCATCATAAAAATATAATCCGGTCACCGCCCAATTGGACTTCGGTTTAACCGGCTTTTCTTCGATCGACAGCGCGCGGAAGTGGTCGTCAAACTCCACCACGCCGAAACGCTCGGGATCCATCACCTGATAGCCAAATACAGTGGCACCGGCGGTGCGCGCCGCAACGCTTCTCAGCTTGGGACTGAACCCCTGACCAAAGTAAATATTATCGCCCAACACCAGGCAGCTCGGCTCGCCGGCCAAGAATTCTTCGCCAATCAGAAATGCCTGAGCCAGGCCATCGGGGCTAGGCTGCTCGGCATAGCTGAGATTGATGCCAAACGCTTCGCCGCTGCCCAACAAACGCTTGAAAGAAGGCAGATCTTCCGGCGTGGAGATGATCAAAATGTCGCGGATCCCCGCCAACATCAGTACCGACAGCGGGTAATAGATCATCGGCTTGTCATAAATCGGCAGCAGTTGCTTGGACACGCCGCGCGTGATCGGATGCAGACGCGTACCGGAACCGCCAGCCAGCACAATACCTTTCATACTTACTCCAAAACCCGCCGCACCGCCGCAAAGCGACGCGGCGTTAAATTAATCTGACAACCCCAAACGCTCACCGGCATAAGAACCGTCTTGCACCCGGCGCCACCAGGTTTCGTTAGCCAAATACCAGGCGACCGTCTTGCGAATGCCGCTTTCAAACGTTTCCTGCGGCCGCCAGCCCAACTCGCGATCGATTTTGCCGGCGTCGATGGCGTAACGCATATCGTGGCCTGGGCGATCCTTCACGTAAGTGATCAGATCGCGGTAGTTCGTCACGCCCTGCGGTTTATTTGGCGCCAATTCTTCCAGCAGATCGCAAATGGTCTGCACCACTTCGATATTCTTGCGCTCGTTATGGCCACCAATATTGTAAGTTTCGCCTACCACGCCTTCGGTCACGACCTGATAGAGCGCGCGCGCGTGATCTTCAACATACAACCAGTCACGCACCTGCGCGCCGTTGCCGTATACCGGCAGCGGTTTGCCGGCTACCGCATTCAGGATCACCAACGGAATCAACTTCTCTGGGAAGTGATAAGGGCCGTAGTTGTTCGAACAGTTGGTCACG
The DNA here is from genome assembly GCF_022678525.1 of Serratia sp. PGPR-27. Classification (NCBI taxonomy): domain Bacteria; kingdom Pseudomonadati; phylum Pseudomonadota; class Gammaproteobacteria; order Enterobacterales; family Yersiniaceae; genus Serratia; species Serratia sp. PGPR-27. Next base: position 2,193 of record NZ_JALBYS010000009.1, read on the forward strand.
AGGGTCGGCAAACCGTAGGTGCGCAACCAGGCACGCACCAGGTGATCGCTCGATGCCTTGGAGGCGGAATACGGACTGCTCGGCGCATACGGCGTGGTTTCGGTGAACAGATCGTCGGTGCCGTGCAGGTCGCCGTACACTTCGTCGGTGGAGATATGATGGAAGCGGAAAGACTGCTTCTTCTCCGCCGCCAACGGCTGCCAGTAATGGCGCGCCGCTTCCAGCATCGTGTAAGTGCCAACCACGTTGGTCTCGATAAACGCCGCCGGGCCGTCGATAGAACGATCGACGTGGCTTTCCGCCGCCAGGTGCATCACCACGTCCGGCTGATAGCGTGCAAATACCCGGTCCAGCTCGGCACGATCGCAGATGTCGACCTGCTCGAAAGCATAGCGCTCGCTGTCGGCCACCACCGCCAGCGACTCGAGGTTACCGGCATAGGTCAGCTTATCCACTACCACCACGCTGTCGCCGGTGGCCTCGATGATGTGCCGCACCACTGCGGAACCAATGAAACCGGCGCCGCCGGTGACTAAGATACGCTTCAACGCCAGACTCCCTTGGTATCCACCACCCAGCTTTGCTTGATCTCTTCCGGCCGGATGGCCTTGAACTGTTGGTGATCGACCAACATCACAATCACATCGGCCTGCTGCAACGCCTCAGCGATTGGCGTCAACGTCACATGGCCCGCCAGCGACTTCGGCAACTGTTCGACGTTCGGTTCCACCGCCAGCGTTTCGCCGACGTGCCATTCGGCGATCAGGTGCGCCACTTCCACCGCCGGGCTTTCACGCAAATCGTCGATATTCGGTTTGAAGGCCAGGCCGAAGCAGGCGATTTTCACCTCGGACGCGCGCTTGTCGGTGGCGGCCAGGCAATCGGCCACCGCCGCTTTCACCCGGTCGACCACCCACAGCGGTTTGCCGTCGTTCACCAGGCGTGCGGTGTGAATCAAACGCGCCTGCTGCGGGTTTTGCGCCACGATAAACCACGGATCGACGGCGATGCAGTGACCGCCTACGCCCGGCCCCGGCTGCAGAATATTCACCCGCGGATGGCGGTTCGCCAGGCGGATCAGTTCCCAGACGTTGATCCCCTGTTCGGCGCAAATCAACGACAGTTCGTTGGCAAAGGCGATATTCACGTCGCGGAAGCTGTTTTCCGTCAGCTTGCACATCTCGGCAGTGCGTGAGTTGGTGACTACGCATTCCCCCTCGAGGAAAATCTTGTACAGCGCGCTGGCTCGTTCCGAGCACTTCGGCGTCATGCCGCCGATCACTCGGTCGTTTTGAATCAGCTCTACCATCACCTGCCCCGGCAACACGCGCTCCGGACAGTAGGCGATATTCACGTCCGCCGCTTCGCCCGCTTGCTGCGGGAAGCTGAGATCGCTGCGCGCCTGCGCCAACCAGTCCGCCATTTGTTCAGTGGCGCCCACCGGCGAGGTGGACTCCAGGATCACCAGATCGCCTTTTTTCAGCACCGGCGCCAGCGATTTCGCCGCTGCTTCGACATAAGCCAGATCCGGCTCGTGATCGCCCTTGAACGGCGTAGGTACCGCGATCAGGAACGCATCGGCCGCCAGCGGTTTGGTCACCGCCCGCAGGAAACCGCCGTCGACGGCGTCCTTGACCACTTTGTCCAGATCCGGCTCGACGATATGGATCGCGCCGCGGTTAATGGTATCTACCGCATGTTGGTTAACATCTACGCCCACCACTTTTTTCTTGCGGGAAGCAAACGCCGCCGCCGTTGGCAAGCCGATATAACCCAGGCCGATAACCGAAATAGTGTCAAAACTCATAGTGTCACCTGATGATTCTTTAAAGCTTCGAGGATACGCTGACAGGCATGCCCGTCGCCGTATGGGTTATGCGCCCGGCTCATCGCGTGATATTCGCTTTCGTCCGTCAACAGCCGGGTCACCGCTTCAACAATTTTGGCCACATCGGTGCCGACCAGGCGCACCGTGCCCGCATCTACCGCTTCCGGGCGCTCGGTGGTGTCGCGCATCACCAGCACCGGCTTGCCTAACGAGGGCGCCTCTTCCTGAATGCCGCCGGAGTCGGTCAGGATCATGTAAGCGTGGGTCATCAAATAGACAAACGGCAAATAATCCTGCGGCTCGATCAGCATGACGTTGTCGATGCCTTTCAAAATGCGATTCACCGGCTCGCTGACATTCGGATTGAGATGCACCGGGTACACCACCTGCACTTCCGGGTGGCTGCGGGCGATCTCCGCCAGCGCACTGCAAATCCGCTCAAAACCGCCGCCAAAACTTTCCCGGCGATGGCCGGTGACCAGAATCAGTTTTTTGTCGGCATCGAGGAACGGGTAACGCTGCGCCAGGCTGGCGCGCAGCGCAGCATCGCTCATCACGCGATCGCGCACCCAGAACAGCGCGTCGATCACCGTATTGCCGGTCACAAAAATACGGTTGTCCGGCAGCAGCTCGCGCAGCAGGTTTTGGCGCGAGTTCTCGGTCGGCGCGAAGTGGTACATCGCCAGATGGCCGGTCAGTTTTCGGTTGGCCTCTTCCGGCCAGGGAGAATACAGATTGCCGGTACGCAGCCCGGCCTCGACATGCCCGACGGGGATGCGTTGATAGAACGCTGCCAGACTGGTCGCCAGCGTGGTGGTGGTATCGCCGTGCACCAGCACCACGTCCGGTTTGAAGTCTTCCAGCACCCCTTTCAGCCCTTCCAGGATGCGACAGGTGATTTCCGTTAGCCCCTGGCCGGGTTTCATGATGTTCAGGTCGTAATCCGGCGTGATCTCGAACAACCGCAATACCTGATCCAACATCTCACGATGCTGTGCCGTTACGCAGACTCTTGCTTCAAAGGCCTCATCCTGGGCCAGTGCATGTACCAGCGGTGCCATTTTAATGGCTTCAGGTCTGGTGCCGAAAACAGTCAACACTTTCACAGCGAATCTCTTTTGGTCGGTTAATCGCAGGCCCCGCCTGCGAATGGGGCGCTCACGCGCCCTGCATCAGATTATTATATTATTTTTTAACTACGCGGCCGACGCGCCAGGGCAACACCCGCGCCAACCAAAGCGCCCATCGCGCCCCACAGAATCAGCCAGAATACACGGCGCGGGCTGTCGCGTTTTACCGGCTCTTCCGGCGTGCGCAAATAACGATAGGTCTGGAACTTCTCATCCAACGTCGGGCCAACGTTCAGCGTCGCCAACATTGCGCGATTCTGATCGTAATCCAGATCGTAGGTCGGGCCGGAGGCCTGCAGGCCTTCCAGACGCGCCTGCAGCATTGGCCGGCCCAGCAGGAACAGATCCGAATCCGGCAACTGTTCTGCCGGGGTGTCGGTTTGCGTGCGGCTGATCCCCTGGCTTTCGGCGATTTTCAACGCCTGCTGCGTGGTGTTCAGCTCGCGCTTGTAAACCGACTCCGCCACCGCTTCCTGGCGCTTGACCTGTGCCTTCATCGAAGTAGTGCGAGCGGCCCACGCCCCCTGAATCTCTTCGTTCAGATGCAGGGCAGCGCGGTGGCTGGCGAAGGCCACATATTGGCGCAGCAGGCGGTTGGCGTCTGCGGCGGTTTCCGCCGTCAGCTTCACGCCGTCGTTCGGGACTTTTTTGTCGTCGCGCGGCGTGAACAGGATGTTATTGATCAACTCGTCGAGCAATGCCGCATCGGCGCGGGCATCCCCTTCCTGACGCTGTTTGTAGTAATCGCTCTGCAGCCAGAAATCGCGACGCGTGTCGTAAGCCGCCAGCTGCATGATGAACTCATTGTACGCTTCATCCGCGATGCTCGGCTGATCGCCGGCCATCGCCGGCAGCGTGCGCACGTCCAGATTGCGCAGGAACTGCTGCTGGGAATAGTAACCACCCAGCGCATTCACCGTGGGTTTGTCGGTGATTGCGGTCGCGCTCCACTCTTGCTTAACCAGGTAAGAAACGATCAGCGCGACCGCCGCGAACAGCACCGCAATGCCGATAATCCACGGTTTGCCGCGCCACAGGGTGCAGCACAGGCCGCGGATATCGAGTTCGTTATCCACCGCCGGGGTATGCTTGTCAGACGTTGTTTCTGGATTCATCACAGCCAAAAAGCCTCTGGTTAAGATACTTGCTTGTTATCGCTCGAACGCCGCAGCCGGCGCTTGATACGCTTAATGTACCGCGCAACCCGCCAGGCGCGCTTGATGCAGTAACCGTACAGGAAGAAAGCAAGCAAAAATAATGCCAACATAACCCACTCAGGGATAAAAGTCAGGCGTTCGCCGATCACGCCCACCGCCGCCAGCAATGCGGCCGCCAGGGTGATCAACACGAAAGCCTGCCGCGGCGTAAAGCCGGCGCGCATGATCAGGTGGTGAATATGTTGACGATCGGGAGAGAAGGGGCTCATCCCCTTGCGTAAACGACGGTACATGATTGCTATCATGTCCATCAGCGGAATAGCGATGATCCACAGCGCGGTCACCGGGTTGATCGAGTGAGCCTTACCCTGCGAGCTTTGCAGCAGCAGCCAAATGGCAGTAAAGCCGATCAGGGTGCTGCCGGCGTCCCCCATAAACACCTTATAACGGCGGCCGAGGATGCCGAGGTTGAGCAAAATATAGGGAACGATGGTGGCGATCATCGCAAAGCACCAGAACGCCAGCTCATGATGGCCGCTCAGGTACAGCAGCAGGCCCAGCGCCCCGAAGGAAACGCACGACAGCCCACCCAGCAGGCCATCAATGCCGTCGACCATGTTGAAGGCGTTGATCGCCGCCCATACCGCGAACAGCGTCACCAGATAGCCGAACGGCCCCAGCAGCATCTCCCAGTCACCCAGCACATGGCCGAAGCTGCGCAGATACAGACCGGCGAACACCATCATGGCGATGCCGACCAGCGCCTGCACCAGGGCGCGGATTTTAACGCTGATATCGAAACGATCGTCGAGCGCGCCCACAAACACCAGAATGCCGGCGCAGGTGAGATAAAGCTTGGCGTGCGCGATAGGTTGTTCGGAAATCCAAAACGCGAAGCACAACCCGGCATAAACGGAAATACCGCCGACCAGCGGAATCAACCCCTGATGGCGTTTGCGATAATTGGGTTTATCTACCAGACCAATACGTTTTGCCGCCTTGCGGGCAACAAAGAGAAAAGCCAAAGAAAACAGGAAAACAAATAGAATTTCAGTACTCATAGTGAGTAAGTTCACAGTTAACAGATCTCTGTAGAAGATAAGGCAGCTTACCACGGGCAATAGCTTGTGCCATCGACCCCCGCCACCTTTCGGTCATTTCCTATGACAACGGTGATTCATGCCTATTTTCTTCGCATCGGCTGACAAAACGACAGCAGCAAAGCCGACCGGCACCGGGCCGACCGACAAACAAGATGAATTCTCAATAAGTCGAGGAAACAACTTACTTTTCCATTACTGCTACTTATCGTATCCGCCAAAAGCGAAAAACGCCACGACTAGGCGTGGCGTTCAGCGAATTTTTTAACGAATTATGAGCGTTTCATCATATCGAAGAATTCATCGTTGGTTTTGGTCATCGCCAACTTATTAATGAGGAACTCCATCGCGTCAATCTCACCCATCGGGTGAATGATTTTGCGCAGGATCCACATTTTCTGCAGCTCTTCGGAAGTGGTGAGCAGCTCTTCTTTACGGGTACCGGAGCGGTTGTAATCGATCGCAGGGAATACGCGTTTCTCGGCGATTTTACGCGCCAGATGCAATTCCATGTTGCCGGTACCTTTAAATTCTTCGTAGATCACTTCGTCCATCTTCGAACCGGTATCAACCAGCGCGGTCGCGATGATGGTCAGGCTGCCGCCCTCTTCCACGTTACGCGCCGCACCGAAGAAACGCTTCGGACGATGCAGGGCGTTGGCGTCCACACCACCGGTCAGCACCTTGCCAGAGGCCGGTACCACGGTGTTGTAGGCACGCGCCAGACGGGTGATGGAGTCGAGCAGAATGATCACGTCTTTCTTGTGCTCAACCAGGCGCTTGGCCTTCTCGATCACCATTTCGGCCACTTGCACGTGACGCGAAGCCGGCTCGTCGAAGGTCGAGGCGATCACTTCGCCTTTCACCAGGCGCTGCATCTCGGTCACTTCTTCCGGACGTTCGTCGATCAGCAGCACCATCAGCACGCAGTCTGGGTGGTTGTAGGCAATGCTCTGCGCAATATTCTGCAGCAGCATGGTTTTACCGGCTTTCGGCGGTGCCACGATCAGGCCACGCTGGCCGCGGCCAATAGGCGCCGCCAGATCCAGTACGCGCGCCGTCAGGTCTTCGGTCGAGCCGTTGCCGCGCTCCATCCGCAGACGGGAATTGGCGTGCAGCGGCGTCAAGTTCTCGAACAGGATCTTGCTGCGGGCGTTTTCCGGCTTGTCGTAGTTGACTTCGTTGACTTTCAACAGGGCAAAATAGCGCTCGCCTTCTTTTGGCGGACGAATCTTACCGGAAATGGTGTCACCAGTGCGGAGGTTGAAGCGGCGGATTTGGCTAGGGGATACGTAGATGTCGTCGGGACCGGCGAGGTAGGAACTGTCTCCAGAGCGGAGGAAACCGAATCCATCCTGCAATATCTCGAGCACGCCGTCGCCGAAGATATCTTCTCCGCTTTTCGCATGTTGCTTCAGAATGGAGAAGATAATGTCCTGCTTGCGCATACGGGCAAGGTTTTCCAGCCCCATATTTTCGCCGAGAGTAATCAGCTCAGAAACCGGCGTATTCTTTAATTCGGTAAGATTCATAGTGGTGGGTTCTTAAACTCGGGGTATGTCTCGAACTTGTATCGTGAATGGTATGGCAGCGAAATGCGTGCCTGTTTACTGGACGTTCGATCACCGGGCGCAGAGCCGTCGCGGTAAGAAATGGCTTACATCGGGCGCACGCATTGACGGTTGAAGATCGAAGGTACCTTAAAAATGATTTTTGCAAAACCGTTTGATTGCCAAAACACGGGCTGAGTTCAGTTTACTTTCAACGCCAGTGATTCGACACAGAGTATAGCTTTAGATTCAAACTCTTTAGATTTAAAACTTCGGGCAAGTTCTATATGCAGTGTGGTTAAACTTAACACGCTTCTTGGCAGGCGTCTAGCGGTGAATTGAACATCACCGCCAGGCGCCTGATACTGGGCTTCCCGCCCGATTACAGATTCGCGTTCAGGAAATCTTTGAGCTGACCTTTGGACAACGCGCCAACCTTGGTCGCGGCCACTTCACCGTTCTTGAACAGCAACAGCGTAGGGATGCCACGGATACCGTACTTAGGCGCGGTAGCCGGGTTCTGATCGATATTCAGCTTGGTGATGGTCAGTTTGCCTTCGAACTCTTCGGCAATCTCATCCAGAATCGGAGCAATCATCTTGCACGGCCCACACCATTCAGCCCAGAAATCGACCAGGATCGGCCCTTCCGCTTTCAGCACGTCAGCTTCGAAGCTGCTGTCAGTCAGGTGAATAATTTTATCGCTCATGTTCTACTCCACAGGATTATGTCTACCTTGTTGGTGTAGCATTAACCAACTCAAGGTGATTTTATTGCACCGCGTTTATTTCAACGGATGTGCTTTCGTAAAGCAATAGTTAGCTGATATTCTACCACACTATGAGCAAAACACACTTGACCGAACAGAAGTTTTCCGACTTCGCCCTGCACCCGTTAGTCCTTGAAGCCCTTGAGAAAAAAGGGTTTCACAATTGCACGCCCATCCAGGCGTTAGCATTGCCGCTCACGCTCTCCGGGCGTGACGTTGCAGGTCAGGCGCAAACCGGTACCGGAAAGACGCTGGCGTTTTTGGCGTCTACTTTTCACTATTTGCTGACTCACCCGGCGAAACAGGATCGCCAGACCAATCAGCCGCGCGCCTTGATCATGGCGCCTACGCGTGAACTGGCGGTGCAAATCCACTCCGATGCGGAAGCGCTCTCCCAGAGCACCGGCCTGAAACTGGGCCTGGCCTACGGCGGCGACGGCTACGACAAACAGCTGAAAGTGCTGGAAAGCGGCGTGGACATTCTGATTGGCACCACCGGCCGTTTAATCGATTACACCAAACAGAACTATGTCGATCTCGGCGCGATGCAGGTCGTCGTGCTGGATGAAGCCGATCGCATGTACGATCTTGGCTTTATCAAAGACATCCGTTGGCTGTTCCGCCGCATGCCTGCGGCCGATCAACGCCTGAACATGCTGTTCTCCGCTACCCTGTCCTATCGCGTACGCGAACTGGCCTTCGAGCAGATGAACAACGCCGAATATGTTGAAGTGGAACCGGAACAGAAAACCGGCCACCGCATTAAAGAAGAGCTGTTCTACCCGTCCAACGAAGAAAAAATGCGTCTGCTGCAGACACTGATCGAAGAAGAGTGGCCGGATCGCGCCATCATCTTCGCCAACACCAAGCACCGCTGCGAAGACATCTGGGGCCACCTGGCCGCCGACGGTCACCGCGTCGGCCTGCTGACCGGTGACGTGGCGCAGAAAAAACGCCTGCGCATCCTCGACGACTTCACCAAAGGCAATCTCGATATTCTGGTCGCCACCGACGTCGCCGCGCGCGGTCTGCACATCCCTTCCGTCACGCACGTCTTCAACTACGATCTGCCTGACGACTGCGAAGACTACGTGCACCGCATCGGCCGTACCGGCCGAGCAGGCGCCAGCGGCCACTCCATCAGCCTGGCGTGTGAAGAGTACGCGCTCAACCTGCCGGCGATCGAGACCTATATCGACCACAGCATTCCGGTGAGCAAGTACAACAGCGATGCGCTGCTGACCGATTTGCCGGCGCCGAAGCGCCTGTCGCGTCCGCGCGGCGGCAACGGCCCACGTCGCAACTCCGCGCCACGTCGCGGCGGCGCGCCGCGCAACAACCGTAAACGTTCGAGCTGATCGCCATGCTCAGCTCCAGCACGCTTTATGCTGCCATCGATCTCGGCTCCAACAGCTTCCACATGTTGGTAGTGCGCGAGGTGGCCGGCAGCATTCAGACTCTGGCGCGGATCAAGCGCAAAGTGCGCCTGGCGGCCGGGCTGGATCAGAACAATCACCTGTCGCATGAGGCCATGCAACGCGGCTGGCAGTGCCTGCGGCTGTTCTCCGAACGCCTGCAGGACATCCCGCGCGAGCAGATCCGCGTCGTTGCCACCGCCACGCTGCGTCTGGCGTCCAACGCCGATGAGTTCCTGCAGGCAGCCGAGCAAATCCTCGGCTGCCCGGTACAGGTGATCAGCGGCGAAGAAGAGGCACGGCTGATCTATCACGGCGTCGCGCACACCACCGGCGGGCCGGATCGTCGGCTGGTCGTCGACATCGGCGGCGGCAGCACCGAACTGGTCACCGGCAGCGGCGCACAGGCAACGCAGCTGTATAGCCTGTCGATGGGCTGCGTCACCTGGCTGGAACGCTACTTCAGCGATCGCAACCTCGGGCAAGAAAACTTCGAGCGCGCCGAACAGGCCGCGCGCGACATGGTGCGGCCGATCGCACCGCAATTGCGCCAGCAAGGTTGGCAGATCTGCGTCGGCGCTTCCGGCACCGTGCAAGCGCTGCAGGAGATCATGGTGGCGCAGGGCATGGATGAGCGCATCACCCTGCCCAAACTGCGCCAGCTGAAACAGCGCGCCATTCAGTGCGGCAAGCTGGAAGAGCTGGAGATCGAAGGGTTGACGCTGGAGCGCGCGCTGGTGTTCCCGAGCGGCCTGTCCATCCTGTTGGCCATCTTCCAGGAGCTGGGCATCGAGAGCATGATGCTGGCCGGCGGGGCGCTGCGTGAAGGTCTGGTTTACGGCATGCTGCATCTGCCGGTGGAGCAGGATATTCGCATCCGCACCATCCGCAACCTGCAGCGCCGCTACCTGATCGACACCGAGCAGGCCGAACGCGTCAGCCAGCTCGCCGCCAACTTCTCCCAGCAGGTCGCCAACGAGTGGCAGCTGGATGCACGATGTCGCGAGCTGTTGCACAGCGCCAGCCTGATCCACGAACTCGGCCTCAGCGTCGATTTCAAGCAGGCGCCGCAACACGCCGCCTACCTGATCCGCCACCTGGACTTACCCGGCTTTACCCCGGCGCAGAAAAAACTGCTGGCCACCCTGCTGCAAAATCAGAGCAACACCCTCGACCTGTCGCTGTTGAACCAGCAAAACGCCCTGCCGCCGCGCACTGCGCAGCGCCTGTGCCGCATTTTGCGCCTGGCTATCATCTTCGCCAGCCGCCGCCGCGACGACACGCTGCCGGCGGTGCGGTTACGCGCCAATCAGGACGATGAACTGACGGTGATCTTGCCGCCGGGCTGGCTGGAACAGCATCCGCTGCGCGCCGAGGCGCTGGAGCAGGAAAGCCACTGGCAGAGCTACGTCCACTGGACGCTGCGGTTGGAAGAACAACGTTGACATGACCAGGGCGCGAATCGCGCCCTTTCTTTTTTAATTCCCGCCTTTGGCCTTGGCCAGCTGGGCGCGGATATTGGCCAGATGGCTCTGCCCCTTCTGCATCCGCTCCTGCGGGCTCACCACTTTGCGTTCGGTTTCCCACGCCAAATCGTCCTGCGGCAGCTCCAGCAGGAACCGGCTCGGCTCCGGCCGCACCAGCTCGCCGTACTGACGGCGCTCGCGGCACAGGGTGAAAATCAGCTCTTTTTGCGCGCGGGTGATCCCTACATAGGCCAGACGCCGCTCTTCATCGACATTGTCTTCGTCGATGCTGCTCTGGTGCGGCAGCAGCCCCTCTTCCATGCCCACCAGGAACACGTAAGGGAACTCCAGTCCCTTTGAGGCGTGCAGCGTCATCAGCTGCACCTGATCCAGCTCCTCTTCACTTTCGCCGCGTTCCATCATGTCACGCAGGGTGAAGCGCGTCACGACCTGGGTCAGCGTCATCGGCTCGTCCAGATCGTTGCCTTCCAGCATTTCCGTCATCCAACCGAACAGCGTGTTGACGTTTTTCATCCGCATTTCGGCGGCCTTCGGGCTGGTCGAGGTTTCAAACAGCCAGCTCTCATAATCCACGCCGCGGATCAGATCGCGCACCGCCGCCACCGGCTCACGTTCCGCCTGCTGGGCGATGCCGCCCAGCCAATGGGTGAAGCGCTGCAGCGATTCCAGCCCGCGTCCGGTCAAGTGCTGGCTCAGCCCCAGATCGAAGCTGGCATGGAACAAACTTTTGTTGCGCTGGTTGGCCCACTCGCCAAGCTTCTGCAGCGTTGCCGGGCCGATCTCGCGCTTGGGGGTATTGACGATGCGCAGAAAGGCGCTGTCGTCTTCCGGGTTGGTCAGCACGCGCAGGTAAGCCAGCAGATCCTTGATCTCGGGGCGCGAGAAGAACGAGGTGCCGCCGGAAATCTTGTACGGGATACGGTTCTGCATCAGCATCTTTTCAAACACCCGCGACTGGTGATTGCCACGGTACAGGATCGCATAGTCGCCGTAATTGGTCTTTTTCACGAAGTGGTGGGCGATAAGCTCCCCTACCACCCGCTCGGCTTCGTGATCCTCATTGTTGGCGGTCACTACCTTCAGCTCTTCGCCATACCCCAGCTCAGAAAACAGCCGCTTTTCAAACACGTGTGGGTTATTGGCGATCAGAATGTTGGCCGCCTTCAAAATGCGCTCGCTGGAACGGTAGTTTTGCTCCAGCTTGATCACCTGCAGCGCCGGGAAATCTTCCTTCAGCAACACCAGGTTCTGCGGCCGCGCGCCGCGCCAGGAGTAGATCGACTGGTCGTCGTCGCCCACCACGGTAAAGCGCGCGCGGTTGCCCACCAGCAGCTTCACCAGCTCGTATTGGCTGGTGTTGGTATCCTGATACTCATCCACCAGCAGATAGCGGATGCGCTGCTGCCAGCGTTCGCGCACCTCTTCGTTGCGTTGCAACAGCAGCGTCGGCAGCAGGATCAGGTCATCGAAGTCCAGCACATTGCACGCCCGCATATGGGCGTGGTAAAGACCGTAGCAGTGGGCGAACAGCTTGTCGCGTTCCGAGCGCGCCAACTCTGCCGCCCGCTGGGGATCGATCAGGTCGTTTTTCCAGTTGGAGATGGTCGAAATCAGCTGCGCCACCAGCGTTTTGTCGCTTTCCAGCCACTTTTCGGTCAGCTCTTTCAACAGCGCCAGCTGATCCTGATCGTCGAACAGCGAGAAGTTGGACTTCATCCCCAACGCCACGTATTCCCGCTTGATGATCTCCAGCCCCAGGGTATGGAAGGTGGAAATCATCAGCCCGCGCGCCTCTTTGCGCCCCAGGGTTTGCGACACGCGCTCTTTCATCTCGCGTGCGGCCTTGTTGGTAAAGGTCACGGCGGCGATGTGCCGCGCCTGATAGCCGCAGTGGTGGATCAGGTGGGCTATCTTGTTGGTGATAACGCGCGTCTTGCCGGAACCGGCGCCGGCCAACACCAGGCAGGGCCCGGTAACGAATTCGACGGCTTGTTGTTGGCTGGGGTTTAATCGCATGGTGCTGGCTTGCTCAACTGTAAAACGTGGAAGGGAATTGTAGCAGAAAGCGCCGATGAGATTTAGCGGGTATAATCAGCGCAATTTTCGCATCGACAAAGGCAATACCATGGCAAAAACGGCGTGCGCCCTGCACATTCTGGTAGACAATGAAAAGCTGGCCAACGAGCTGCTGGCCAAGCTGAAGCGCGGCGTCAGCTTCGACACGCTGGCACGCAAATATTCGAGCTGCCCGTCAAAACGCAACGGCGGCTCGCTGGGCGAATTCAACAAGGGCGCGATGGTGCCGGCGTTCGATAAAGCGGTGTTCAGCATACCGCTGCTCAAACCTTACGGCCCGGTCAAAACCCAGTTCGGTTACCACATCATCAAGGTGCTGTACCGCAACTGAGGGGGCCTGCGCCCCCTGCTGCGAATTACTGCGCGCCGGCGTCCGTCGCCGGCGCAGCCACCGCGGTGTCGGCCGGTTTGGCTTCTTCCGTCACCACCGCCGGCGCCGGCATCATGATGCCGTCATAGGTTTCCTGCAGCTGCTTCATGCTCATTTCCGGCTCGCCCTTCGGCTGCATCAGCACCAGGGTCGCCTCCTGAGACAGCTGCAGCTTCAGCGCCTGATTCAGCGTCTCCAGCGTCAGGCTGGCCAGGAATTCCTGGCGCAATTTCTGATACAGCTCTGGCGCGATATCCACCACCCCGCTCTGCTGCGAACGCAGGCGCTGGCTCATCAGCACATCGGTGTCGGTGCGGGCGTAGGTGGCGAACAGCTTGCTCAGCTGATCGTTTTTCTGCGCCAGCAGCGCATCGAATTCCTCTTTCGACAGACCGTTATCACGCACGTTGGCCAGCTCGCGGGCGATAAAGCCCAGGCTGCCGTTCAGATTGTTGTTCGGCGTATCCAGATGGATGGCGCACTGCCCACGCTGGTACTGCACGCGGCAGTCAAAGCCCAGATGCAGGCTCTTCTGGTCGCTTTTTTCCAGCGTCTGCTGAAGATGCCAGAACAGCGCCTCGCGGGCGAGATCGCCACGCCAGTAACGGAGCAGGCTCTGCGAATCGCGAATCGGGTGCCACGGCGAATCCCACATGATCGACAGCGTATCCTGTTTCACCTGCTCGCTGATCAGGCTCACCGGCTGCTGCGGCAGCGGCGTCAGGGTCGGCATCGGGGCCGGGGTTTCACGTTTACCCTGCAGCGGCGAGAACGCCTTGTTGATCTGCTCGCCCAGGCTGCGGCTGTCGACCTTGCCGACCACGAACAGCGTCATGGCGTCCGGGGTATACCACTGCTGATAGAATTTCTTCAGCTGCTCGAGGTTGACCGGCCGTTTCGCCGGCTGCGCCGGATCGTGCGCCAGCAGCGTCGAGCCTTTCAGGCGGTAACGCCACCAGGCATCTTGGGTATTGGGCGGGAAAGTGCCGACCGGATTGATGCTGGAATTCATCACCGCGTGCACCGTATGCTCGTCGATCGCCAGTTTGCCGGTGGTGTCCGCCAGCCAGGCCAGCGCTTCTTTCAGCAGGTCGGGCCGGTTGTTCGGCAGGCTGAGGTTATACATGGTGAAATCATACGAGATGATCGCCGGCGGCAGCGGCCGCTCGTTATCCACGCTCTGTTGCCACAGGGCGCGCAGCTGCGGCGCGGTAAAGCTTTCGCTGCGCGCCAACGCCAGCCGCGGCAGCAGATGGGCGAAACCGGTCTGCTGCGAAGACTCCACCAGAGAGCCGGTATTGACGATCAGCCGCAGTTCCACGCGGTCGCTTGGCCGCTGCGGCGTATCGAGAATCTGCCATGAAAACCCGTTGGCCAGCGCCCCCTGCTGCCAGGCAGGATCGGGTTGTAGTGCTTCAGCCTGCACGCTGCTACTGGCTGCCGCCAGTAGCAGCCCACCAACTATAAGATGAATTCTGGTGCCCTGCATGTGAACCCCTACTTAATGACTATCCAATTTCTTATGCAAATGCGTGTATTCCATTCAATGGAATCATAAAAATACGCCCTGAGTTTCACAGTGGGGCGGAAAGCAGAAAGTGTACCATCGTGTTAGACCGCGCGCCTTTGCGGATGTCACTCATTAGAGTGAAAAATAATAGATTGCGGGGTTTTTAATGCAAAAAATCGTTACGAGGCAGGGGAAGAAGCTCACCGGCCGCGGCTGCGGCCGGTGATTTACCGCCGAAATCAGGCGGAAGGCAGCGTTTTGTCCGCGCCGGTATTTTTGTTGTTCAGGGTGTCTTTCAGCTGTTTCTCATCCAGCTGATTACACCATTTGGCCACGACCACGGTCGCCACGCCATTGCCCACCAGGTTGGTCAGCGCGCGGGCTTCCGACATAAAGCGGTCGATGCCGAGGATCAGCGCCAGGCCGGCCAGCGGCAGGTGGCCTACGGCGGAGATGGTGGCGGCCAAAACGATAAAGCCGCTGCCGGTCACGCCCGCCGCCCCTTTGGAGGAGAGCAGCAACACCACCAGCAGGGTAATCTGATGCATGATATCCATGTGGGTGTTGGTCGCCTGAGCGATAAACACCGCAGCCATGGTCAGGTAGATAGAGGTGCCATCCAGGTTGAAGGAGTATCCGGTCGGGATCACCAGACCCACCACCGATTTCTTGCAGCCCAACTTCTCCATTTTATCCAGCATGCGCGGCAGCGCGGATTCGGACGACGAGGTTCCCAGCACGATCAGCAGCTCTTCTTTGATGTAGTTGACGAATTTGAAGATGCTGAAGCCGTTGGCGCGGGCGATGCTGCCCAACACCACCACCACGAACAGGATGCAGGTGATATAGAAGCACACTATCAGCTGGCCGAGTTGCACCAGCGTGCCGACGCCGTATTTACCGATGGTAAACGCCATGGCGCCGAAGGCCCCCAGCGGCGCCAGGCGCATGATCATGTTGATGATGCCGAAAATCACCCGCGAGAAGCTGTCGATCACGTTGTAGATCAGCTGCCCTTTGTCGCCCAGACGATGCAGGGCGAAGCCGAACAGTACCGCGAACAGCAGCACCTGAAGAATGTTGCCGCTGGCGAACGCGCCGATCACGCTGCCGGGGATGATGTCCAGCAGGAACGGAATGATGCCCTGCTGCTGCGCCTGCTCGGCGTAGATCGCCACCGCTTTGGCGTCCAGCGTGCCGGGATCGACGTTCATGCCGGCGCCCGGTTGCACCAGGTTGACGATCACCAGGCCGATAATCAGCGCAATGGTGCTGACGATTTCAAAATACAGCAGCGCGATGGCGCCGGTGCGCCCCACCGCCTTCATGCTTTCCATGCCGGCGATGCCGGTCACCACGGTGCAGAAGATCACCGGCGCGATGATCATCTTGATCAGTTTGACGAAGCCATCGCCCAGAGGTTTCATCTCGGCGCCAAGGTCAGGGTAGAAATGGCCAAGCAGGATACCCAGCGTGATCGCCGTCAGCACCTGAAAATAGAGGCTCTTAAAGATCGTTGTTTTCATATGAACATCCTATGGGGGGAAGACACGCACCAGGCAGCAGTCTAAAAATCCAGCCTGTTCATCGCTTGCGCGGAAAATAACACCCACTTAACAACATGGAAATAATTTGTTGCACCCACCGTGTGGGGTTGATGTGAATTTAAGAGCTGAAACGCGTCAGTCGGGGTGCAAAGCTGAAAATTGCGTAAGCCTTTGTTTGCACTAACGCAAAAGAGGTAGATAAAGAATGGCGATTTTCGGACGAGGAAAAGTACCGGAAAGGTATCGCGACGCTCACGGCGCCGCGCGGCAAAACTCGGCTTCGAACGCTTCGCGCGGCAGCGGCCGAGCGAACAGGAATCCTTGC
The DNA here is from genome assembly GCF_022678525.1 of Serratia sp. PGPR-27. Classification (NCBI taxonomy): domain Bacteria; kingdom Pseudomonadati; phylum Pseudomonadota; class Gammaproteobacteria; order Enterobacterales; family Yersiniaceae; genus Serratia; species Serratia sp. PGPR-27. The sequence continues at coordinate 18,457 of NZ_JALBYS010000009.1, forward strand.
CCACTGCGAATGCCGTGCTGCAGCAGCCAGTCGCGCTGTTCGGCGTTTTCCACGCCTTCGGCCATCACCGGCAACGCCAGCACTTCGGAGATCGAACTGACGATGCGCACCATCGCATCGTCGCCCGGCAGCCCCTGAATGAAACTGCGGTCGATCTTAATCAAATCGATCGGCAGGGATTTCAAGCGGTTGAGGTACTCCAGGCTGGAGTAGCCCATGCCGAAGTCGTCCAGCGCGATCGACAGCCCCAGGTCGTGCAACTCGCGCAGCAGCGCCAGGGCGCGATCGAGATCGTCGATGCGTACCGTCTCGGTGATCTCCAGCAGCAGCTTGCGCGGATCGATCCGATACTGCGCCAGCAGGTTTTTCAGATGCGGGACGAACGCTTCATCCTGCATCTGAATACCGGAAACGTTAACCGCCAGCGGCAGCGCAATGCCGCGTTGCTGCCAGTCCGCCAGGATACGGCAAGACTCTTCCAGCACCCAGTTGCCGAGAGGCACGATCACGCCCAGCTCTTCCGCGAGCGGGATAACGTCGGCCGGCAGGGTATAGCTGCCGTCATACTGTTGCCAACGCAGCAGCGCTTCGGCGCCGATCACCTCGTTGGACTGCATGTCGATCTGCGGCTGCAGGAACAGCGTGAAATGCCGCTGCTCGATGCCGTGCAGGATCTCGCTCTCCTGCGTCAGCCGCTTCTGCGTGCGTTCCGTCAGGCTGGGTTCGAAGAACAGGATCTGATTTTTTCCTTCGCGGTGCGCGGACATCATTGCCGAGGTGGCGCTGCGCAGCAGCTGTTCCGCGCTCTCCCCCTGATTGAGGTAGTGCGCGATGCCGATGCTGGCGTTGGGCCGCAGCGCCAGACCTTCCAGCGTCAACGGCGCATTGATCTCCGCCATGATGCGCCGCGCCAGCTGCATGGCGTGGAACGGCCGCTCAATGCCCTTGGCCAGAATGGCGAATTCGGTATTGCTCAGCTGCGCCAGCACGCCGTTTTCGTCGATGCAGCCGCGCAGCTTCTTCGCCAGCGCCAGCAGCAGCGCTTCACGCATCGCCGGGCTCATCACGCCAGACGCTTCATGCAGCGTCTCGATGCCGATCACCAGCAGGTTAAAACGCTCAGGGCGCAGACTGGAGGCGATATGCTGTTCCAGCAACGCGTTCAGCAATGCAGGATTCGGCAGTTCGGTCACCGGGTGGCGGGTGCTCAGGCGGCTCATATCGGCATGCGCCTTGGCCAGCGTCTGTTGATTGCGGTTGTAATTGCGCACCAGCAGGCCGAGCTCGTCGTCCTGGTGCAGCGCCGGCAGCATCAGCTGGTGATAGGGCGCTTCGTCCTGCGAGATGTTCTCCAGCTCTTTGGCCATCGCGCGCAGCGGATGCACCATCAGCCGGTTCATGCACCAGGTGATGGCCACCGACAGGATCAGCGCCAGCAGCAGGTAGGTCGACAGCATGGTCGACAAAATGCTGAGAATAAACTGGTACATGCGGAACGAATCGGCCTGCAGCACCAGATAGGCCAGCGGCTGCTGGTTGGCGGGCACCCGCTCCAGCGAATAGAGCGGCACGGAAATTTGGATAGGCAGTTCAAACAGCCGGGCGATCAGCGTCGGCACCGGCCGCTCCGGCGGGAAATTGGCGTGCAGCGCCTGAAACTCGTTCGGCAACACGATATCCGCCCGGCTGAGAATGCCGACCGGCAACAGCGTGTTCAGCATCTTTTTGGCTTCCGGCACGTCCATGCGCAGCACCGCTTCCGCCAGCGGCTGGCGCACGGAATGAGCGATATTCTCCAGTTGCTGGGCGTAGTCATCCCTGCGCTGCTGCACAAAGTGGAATAACTGGATCACGATAAAAATGCAGATCGTGACCAGCGCCACGCCGGACACCGTCGCCATCTGCTTAATCGTTAACGAACGCCTGACCCGCAAACCTGCTCTCCGTAAAATCGGGCTGAAACAAAAAGGGGGCTGACTCTCACCCGCCCCCTCGAACCGGGCTGAGTATACTCGATCATCGGCTGTTTTTATCTGGCTATGCCGCAGGCAAAACCAAGAAAATCGCGGGTTTCAGTCTTTTCCTAAAGCGGACAAACGCGACCCGGACACAGGGTAACAAAACTCCCCGGTGTCCGACACTCCGAATCTTCCCCTCCCGGCTACTTGAAGTCGGCGTATGGCGTCAGCGGCTGCGGCGGCAAATCGAGATCCCCTTGCCAGCCGGCCAGGGAATAACGCAGATAAATCAACGCGTGGCTCGGCGTATAGTCCTTCGCCTGTTGGATATCGATGCCGGCGCCGAGCGTCCAGTGCGAACTGAGACGGCGTTCGACGATCGCCCGCAGGGTATAACCGACGCCGCTCGAAGAGCTGCCGTCCTCGACGGCGAACTTATCGGGCAACGAATCCGGGATCAGCCCCTGCAGCGGATAGCGGCGCTGGCTGTCGGTCTTCGAATGGGACAGCGAAACCGAACCGCCCAGCTCCCACGACCAGTTTTCGGTGCGCTGGCGGTAGTTGACCGGCAGCGACAGCGACAGATATTGCTGCGGGCTGTAATAGCCGCCCTGCCCCAGCGAATAGCCGCTCAAATCCTTCTGGTAGTGCCACAGCATGGTATTGAGCCCGACGCTCAGGCGGCGATTGTCTTCGTTGATCAGCTTGTAGTAGTAACCGGCCATCAACCGCTGCCGCTGGTTGTCCGCCACGTTCTTGCCGGTAATCTGGTGCGCGCTGAGATCGGCCCAGACGCCGTTCGCCTCGCCGCGATCGTAGCTGGCGCTCAGGCTGACGCCGGTAGCGCGCACGCCGCCCCAGGTGATGCCGGTATTCGGGTCTTTGGCGCCGCCGAACGCCAGCAGCGAGCTGGAGATCGGCCGTCGCGAGGCCGCCAGCGTCCAGCCGATGTGGTTCCAGTCACCGCTGTAGGCCAGGCCGCCGGTCCAGTCGACCACCTCAAAACCCATCGGCGTCGTGCCGATGTCGGCGGCCCAGCGATCGTTTTTCCAGCCGGCCGCCACGCTGGTGCCGGTGGTTTTCTGGTGTTCATCGCCGCGGCACCCTTGTGTGTGGCAGGTGCCGAAGGTTTCGTAGTATTTGCCGCTGCCGTCGGTCGAGAAGCGGCCGGCATCCAGCTGCACGGTGTCGGTGCGCAAGAAGGCGCGCCCGTCATGCAGCGGCATGTCCACCTGCAGCATGGTATCGTGCGCGTTGAAGTCGGAGATGCCGCCGGTGCCGCTCGAGCGCCAGTAATCGTGATCGAGCGTGACGTTCACGTCTTGCTGTCGATACAGATCCGCGGCGTCGGAGCGGATGCCGCGTTTCAGCCAGTCGTCGCTCGGATTATTGCGCGTCAAATAGGTGTAGCTGTCATTATCCTGCGGCAGCGTCGGCGTGATGCCGCTGGCCACCATCGCCTGGCGGTAATCCTGCTGCGCCCGTTCAGGCTGTTGCTGAGTCCGCTCCAGCCGGGCGGCATCACGGTAAACTAGCGCCTTGGTCTGTCCGACGGGCTCCGAAGCCGCCGCCGTTTTCAGTCGGTCGAAGATAGCTTCGGCCTGCTGCGGATCGCCGACCGCCCCCCAGGCGTTGGCGACTCGCCGCTGGCTGTTGAGCGAAGCGTCTTGTGGCTGCGGTTCGGTTTTAAGCCGTTGACGCGCCGCGTCCAGATCCCCCTGCGCTACATAGGCTTCGATCTCGCCCAGCTGCGCATCCGGGTTGTTCGGCTCACGCCGTTTCACCCGCTGATAGTCGTCCAGCGCCGCCGCATACTCCCCGCGCGCCAGTGCCCAGTCGGCCAGCAGCAAATCGATGCGCGTGTCCGCCGGCTGCCGGCGCAGATAGGCTTCCGCCGCCGGTTCGTCACCGGCCGCCCGCAGCCGTTCGGCATGCTCGATTACCGCCTGCATTTTCAGCCGCTGCGCCAGCTCGCGCATGTTGTCGTTCCACTGTGCCGCAGGCAGCGTATTGAGTTGTGCCAGCGCCTGCCTGTCGCGATCGCTGCCGGAAAGATAGAGCGCATAGGCGTAGGTCAGCTGCGGATTGGCATGTTGGCGCTGCGCCAGCTGCCGGAACAGAGCGTCTGCCTGCTGCGGCTGCCCGGCCTGACGCAGCGCCTGCGCATAGCGATAGGTCAGCCAGACGTCGTCGGGATCCATCGGCTGAGCGCGGCGATAGATTTCCGCCGCCTGCTGCCACTGCTGCTGTGCCGCCAGCGTCTCCGCCTGCTGCTTCAACATATCGAGCCGCAGTCCGTCGAGGGTGCTGCGCAGCTTGGCCTGTTGGCTGCGCGGCAGGCCGTTGAGGTAGGCCAGCGCTTTTTCCGGCGACTGGCGCTGATAGATATTCACCAGGCCGCGCAGCGCGCTGCCGTTGCCGGGATCGCGTCGCAACGCCTGCTGATAAAACCCTTCCGCCGCGGCGTCATCCTTGCTCGCCACCGCCACATCGCCCAGGCCGATGAACGCATCGCCGTCGCTGTCGTCGAGCTGACGCGCCTGCTGATATTTCTGCCGGGCCAGCGAGAGATTGCCGGCCTTCAGCGCCTTGTCGCCCTCGTCGATCGCCAGCCAGTAGCCGGTGCTCTTGATCAGGCTCTGCCATTTGCCGCTGTCGTAGCCGTTCTTGTCGGCCGCCAGCGCCTGGCGAAACAGCTTCAGCGCCTGTGGGCGATTGCCGGCGCGCGAATAGGCCTGGCCGAGCGCGCCCAGCACCTCGGCGTCGTTCGGCGCCGCCGCCAGCGCCTTTTGCAATTCAGGAATAGCCGCCCGGCTGCCGCCTTTATCCACCTGCGCCAGGCCGCGCACCCGCGCCTGATAGGCCGGATCGGCCAGCAGCTTCTGCTGTCTGGCCAGCTCTTCGCGGGCGCTGGTCGCCTGATCGCCGGTGTCGAACACGCCGAGGAAGCGGTTGAGCGCCGCCACGCTTTGCGCGCTGACCGGCATCGCTTTGACCTTGTCCAGCCACAGATCGGCGGCATCGCCGCGCCCGGCCGGATCGGCGGCGATCTTCTGCAGCAGTTCATAGGCCTGCGCGTCCTGATTCTGACTGAACAGCATGCGCGCCAGCGACATGCGCAGCGCCACATTGCCTGAATATTGCTGATCCAGCGCCTGCAGCTGCTTTAACGCCTTCGCCTCCTGCCCCGGCAAACGCGCCACCAGCCGCCAGTATTCGACCGCCAGATCGAGCGTCGGCGGCTCGCCGTGAAACAACGCATCGTACTGCGCCTTGGCCTCCGGCAACCGGCCGGCGGTCGCCATCAGGCGCGCCTGCTGCAGCTTTTGCCGGGTTTCCGGCTGGGTCAGCAGCATGTTCATTTGCGCCTGGCGATAGGCGCTGGACTGCGGCGCGAGGGTTTTCAGCTTGTCCAGCTGCTGCTGCGCCAGCGCCATGTTGCCCTGCCGCAGCGCCAAACGCATGCGCGCGGCGATCACGTCCGGGTTGTTCGGATCCATCAGCTCGAGCCGGTACAGCGACTGGCGCACCAGATCGTCCTTGTTGCCGGCCTCACCAATGCGCACCTGTTCCAGCAGCCACTGTTCCGGGGCCACGGCCTCCGCAGCGCGCGCCTGCGGCAGCATCGCCAGGCTCAGCGGAATCAAACTCAGCCAGTTTATTTTGAAGTTGTGCATTGGCCGTCCCACGAGGGTTGCAATTCACCCTGACGATTAAAGCGATAACGTTGTTGATCCCATCCCTGACCGAACAGCGTCAGCGAAGCGCTGAAATAGGCGTCGTCACCCGGCGGGTGCTCGCTGATGCGCTGCCGCTGCACCGCCAGCGCTTCAGCCTGCGTCGCCAGCATCGGCAGCACAGAAGCGGAGAAACCGACCGGGCCATCGCCGGTGGTTTTGCCGCTGGCGGTATCGGTTTTCTCCGGCGGAACGCCCTGTTTGGCAGTGAGCTGCGCCATCGGCTGGAAGCGTTCAAGCAGCGCCGCCTTGTGCTCATCGTCGTCCGCCAGCATGCCGGCCCACAGATAAACCCGAATGGCGTCGTAGCTGCCGACGTTCGGCTTGACGGTGTCCGGCTGCCAACCGGCGCCGACCCGCCACACCACCCAATCCGGTGAGAAACCGTGCGGCGCGGTGTCCAGCCACAGCCGTTGATTGACCTCGCGCATCGCGCGCCATGGGCCGTTCAGCGCCGCAAAACGCGCCAACAGCTGCGGTGGCAGGTAGCTGGGATTCAGCCGCCAGCGATCTTCCGCCACGAACCCGACTTTGCCCGGCAGCAGCATCAGGCCCAGGCCGGGAATGTCGGCCACTTCCTCGCGGCCGATGCGTTGCAGCAGCAGCGTCCCCAGGGTTTGATAACGCCGGCTTTTCCACAGGCGGCCGGCTTCGAGCAGGTTGTAAGCGATCCACAGATCGGCGTCCGACGCCGAGTTGGCGTCCAGCACCTTCCACTGCTTATCGTCGCTCTCGCCCCACAGCCAGGCGGGCAAACGGGCGCTGAGATCGCCCGCCGCCAGATTGTTCTCCGTCCAGGTCAACAACAGATCGAAGGCCGGCCGGTCGTTGGCCACCAGGGCGAAAAACAGGCCGTAACTCTGCCCCTCGGAGGTGGTGATTTTGTTCGGGCTGCTCGGATCGATCACCCGCCCCTGCGGGCTGATGTAGAACTGCTTGTACTGTTGCCAGCCCGGCCACTCGCAGGCCGCCGCCGCGCTGAAAGCGCACAGCAGCAGCATGCCGAGCGACAGGCGTTGCAGCATCGCGTTCACCGCCGTCAATCCCGATCTTCAGGCGCCAGACGCCGCCGGCTGAAGGCCTTCAGGCCGCGCCACAGCATCAGCCCCAGGATCACCACCAGCACCACCGCGAGCACCGCCAACAGAACAGGGTGGGTGGAGAGGGCATACCACAGCCGCTCCCACCACGGCAGGTGGCCGACATAGTAAACATCGCCGACGCGCAAGCTGTTGACCCCCGATTCGCGGATCACCGCCACCGAGCCGAACACCGCGGCACGTTTGCCGCTGTCCAGCAGGGCATTGTTCAGCAACTCATAGCCGCGCGGGCTGTCCGCCAGCAGCGCCACGATGCTGCGCTGATCGTTGAACGGCGATTGCACACCGATGATCGCCGACATTGCGCCCTCGGAGCTGACGGTGGTCTTGCTGTCCGGCTTGGCGTCCTCCGCCAGCAATTCCGCGCTCGGCAACGGCGGTTGGCGCGTCGGCTGCTTCACCCAGCTTTGAGTGGCGTCCACCAGCAGGCTGATTTTCTTGTCGTCGCGCAACGCCGGCGGAATGGTGCCGATCATCAGGATATCGTCGTCACGATCCTTGGCCTGCGACCAGTCGTCGCTCAGCGTAAAGGCCAGCGCCGGGTAGCCGGTTTGCGCGCCGATCACGCCGAGCGCGTTCAGCAGCGCGCTGACCTGCGCCGGCTGCGGTTTCTGGTTCACCAACACCAGCGTTTGCGACAGATCCGCCAGGCGGCTGAACGGGAAGCCGGCGTTGGCGAAGGCGCGCAAATCCGGCATCGCCATAAAGTGGCGATAGCCGGAGAAATCGATGGTGGACGCGCCGTCGATCACCGCGTGGTTTTGCGTGAAGGAGTAGGTTTCGCAGCGCCCTTCCGCGCCGCTGGCCAGCAGCGTGGTGTAGTCAAAGTCAAAGCGCAGCTGGTTGGTGGCGCCCAGCCGCAACGCCGGGATGCTGACGTTCCTGTCGGAGTCGAGCAGCCCCTGCGTCAGCGGCAGGCGCAGCAGCTGCGCGCCCTGCTCGTGTTCCGGCACCAGCGAGTAAGCCTGCACGAACTGGTTGTTCAGGCTGACGCTCAGCCGCGAACCGTCCTGAATGCGCGGCGCGGTATAACGGTATTTCAGGTGCATGTCGATGCCGGTGCTGCGGATCAGGAACAGATCCGGCGGCAGGTTCATGGTCAGCGAAATCGGGCCGGGTTCGATGCCGCTGGTTTGCAGCTGTTCGGCATATTGCTGCAGCTCGGCGAAGGTCATCGGCCGATCGGTGCGCACCCAGTTCGGCGCGTCGTAAGGCTGGCGCGCCGCGAGCTGTTCCACCTTGTCCACCGTCACGTTCTGGCCGCGGAACAGGATGTTACCCTGCGCGATGCCCTTCACCGCGGTGATCAAATCGTTGTCGTCACGCCCCTGAATCAACAGCAGTTTGACGTACGGATTGTCGGGGTGGCTGATCATCTCCACCGTCGGGCCGTTGACCGCCGGATAATCGAGCAGGAAATCCGGGCGCTGCGAGTTGGTGGCGAACACCACCGCGTGCTGCGCCGGCAGCGCGTTATACAGCGTCGGGAAGGATTGCCCGCGCCACTGCGCCTTGCTGCCGAACCAGGAGGCCAGAATACCCGCCGCGCGCTGCTGGGCGAGATCAGGCTGGCCGGCGAATACCATCGGCAGCGTCAGCGGCCGATTGTCGCGGCTGTCGAAGAACGGCTCAGGGAAGTGCGACAGCTCGTTTTTCACCGGCAGCGTCTGGAAACGCAGCTTCAGCGCGCTGGACTTGCTGACGTCGAGCCACAGCGAAGTGCTGGCCGGGTTTTCGCAGATGTTCTGATAATGGCCGACAAACACCAGCCGGACGCGGTTAAAATCGGTGATATAGCGCGGATCGATCGCCATCTGGATGCGATTGGGCTTGCCCAACTGCTCCTTGGCGATCGTGGTCACGCCCATCAATTCGTCGTTCAGATAGATTTTGACGTGCGACTCGACCGGGATCAGCGCCGGCGACGGCGTAAATTCCAGGTCGAGCATCGCCTGCGAGACCACCTCATCGCTGCGCACGCCGAATTCGATCTGCCCGTCCGGCCGGGTGCCGCGCAGAACAAAGGTGCCCGGCGGCGGCGCTATCTGCGCGAACGGCAGCGACACGTCGCGCACCGGCGCATTCGGATCCTGCGGCGCGGTCGCCGTATCGGCCGCCGCGGCGATCGGCGGCTGGGCCGCCACGGTCGGCGCGGTGGCGGTTTCGGCCTGCGACAGGGTGCTGATGCCTAAGGCCAGAGCAGTTAACCAGGTTATTTTTCTCGTCATCGTATCATCATCAATGTTGGAGCCTGTTCACCGGGCGAGTGAGCGGGCGGTTGAACTCGCAGCTAACCCACGGTTTCTTGTTGACCCAAGGTCGGATCCCTGCCGACGCCGCGCGGAATAAACGACACTACCCAGGCGGTCAGCGAAGTGACCCCGACCAGCAGGCCGCGCACCAGCGGCGGCGCGTAGTCCGCCATGCGCACATAGCCGCGGAAGCCCAACGCCAGCACGTCGCGCAGGCTTTCGATCGGCCGGTCTTCAGGGAACCCGTCCTGCCACAGCGCCCAGGTATCGGCGCGGGCGAAGGTGCACTGAATGAAATCGATGTGTTCACGGGTGGAGAGACTGACCAGACGCACCCCCACCTTGTTGCCGAAGGCGCGCGTCACCACACAGGGGAAGCTGTACTCCTGCTGGCCGCGCTTGAGCAACAGCGAGGCCTTGTCGCCGTCTTTCAACGCGTTTTCCACTCGCATCTCAATGCCCACGCCGCCGTCGGAGTAATCGCGCAGCGTGCAGGGGTAGAGGTGGCCATCGGCACGCGCGATCGCCGCCGGCATGGCGATCTCCACGCGGTGCGCCTGGCGCACCTGCTTGGCCTCCACCGCCACCGCCACCGCGCCGCCGAGAATGGTCATGTTGTACAGCACCCACACCAGGCTGATGATCACCGTCATCACCTCGTCCGTCGGGCCATAGGCCAGCCGCCAGGCGCCGAACGCCAGCCCAGCCAGGTTAAGCACCACCAGGAACATGTAAGGCCGGGTGATCACCCAGTCTACGTGCTCCTCTTCCACCAGGCCGCCTTTGGCGGTGACGTTGAATTTGCCCTTGTGCGGATTGAACAGCGCTACCGTCGTCGGCCGCGCGATATACCAGGCCAGCACCGTTTCATAGATCTCGCTCCAGAACGAATGGCGGTATTTCCCCTGGATGCGCGAGTTGGTCAGGCTGGCGTGGATCATGTGCGGCAGCACATAAAGCGCGATCGCCAGCGCTGGCGCGAAGATGATGTAGGCATGCAGCAGTAAAAACGCCAACGGCGCGGTGAGGAAGATCAGCCGCGGAATGCCCGACAGGAAGTGCAGCATGGCGTTGGCGTAGCACAGGCGCTGCGCCAGTTTCAGCCCCTTGCCCAGCAGCGGGTTGTCGAGCCGGAAGATCTGCACCATGCCGCGCGCCCAGCGAATGCGCTGGCCGATGTGCGCCGACAGGCTTTCGGTCGCCAGCCCGGCGGCCTGCGGAATGCGGATATAGGCCGAGGTGTGCCCGCGCCGGTGCAAACGCAGCGAGGTATGGGCATCTTCGGTGACGGTTTCCACCGCGATGCCGCCGATCTCGTCCAGCGCGCTGCGGCGCAGAATGGCGCAAGAGCCGCAGAAGAAGGTGGCGTCCCACATGTCGTTGCCGTCCTGCACCAGCCCGTAGAACAAAGTGCCTTCGTTGGGCGTCTGGCGGAAGCGGCCGAGGTTGCGCTCGAACGGATCCGGCGAGAAGAAGTGGTGCGGGGTCTGCAGCATCGCCAGCTTTTTGTCTTTGAAGAACCAGCCCATGGTCAGCTGCAGGAAGGAGCGCGTCGGCACGTGGTCGCAGTCGAAAATCGCCACGAACTCGCCGGTGGCCTGCTTCAGCGCATTGTTGATGTTGCCGGCCTTGGCGTGTTCGTGGGTCGGCCTGGCGATGTATTTCACCCCCACTTCGGCGGCGAACGCCCGGAATTCGGGGCGATTGCCGTCGTCGAGGATATAGATGTTCACTTTCTCTTTCGGCCAGTCGATGCCCAACGCCGCATAGAGGGTGGGCTTCACCACCCCGAGGTCTTCGTTGTAGGTCGGCACCATCAGATCGATGGTCGGCCAGGTGGCGCTGTCTTCGGGCAACGGCACCGGCTGGCGGTTAAGCGGCCAGATGGTCTGGAAATAGCCCAGCACCAGCACCACCCAGGCGTAGGTTTCCGCCACCAGCAGCAACAGGCCGCACACCAGGCTGAGCGGATCGTCCCAGTTCAGCGTGGCGGTATAACGCCACCACAGGTAACGACAGGACACGGTCAGCGACAGCACGATCAGCATCAGCGCAGGCAAACGCCCCGGCACCCGGCGCACCACCATCGCGATCCCCCACAGCAGCACGACGAACACGAACTGCGCCGACAGATCGAACGGCTGCGAAATGCACAGTATGGCGAGGATCGCCGCCAGCACGCCGACCAGAATAAACAGCGCGCGTCGCATGCCGCGGTTCATGCGGCCGAGGCGCTCTACCGAACGCTGTTCCACGCCGGCGTTTTTCAGCCGTTGCGGCAGGCTATGCAGCCAATCGGCGTAGCGCTGCTGCAGCCGCCGCCACCCGGCGAAATAGTCGCGCGGCACCGGCGCGCGACCGCTGCGAAACAGCAGCAGCCACAGGCCCTGCAGCAGATAGCGCAGCGCATCCGCCGGGCGCGGGCGTTCGGCGGACAGATGCGGGAACCAGTAAGCGCGGCCGACGCGCACGCGCTGCCAGGCCGGTGACTCGAAGCGCAGCAGCATCCACCCCAGCGCCACCAACAGCGTGGCGAAAAAGGCGGTCAGCGCCGACGCGCCGTTGCGGCGATAGCCGCGGTAGCGCGCCTGCACCGCCTGACGCACCGGCGGTACCAGCAGCAGGCTCAGCACCCGGCTCATGGGGCAACGCCCCGTTTGAGGTTGATCAGGCACCAGTTGGCCAGCGTCAGCACTTCATCCGCCGCCAGGCTCTCGGGGCGATACTCGCCCAACGGCTGTTTGACCGCCAGCGCTTCCGCCAACGCTTCGTCGCGGTGGATCACCACCGGCAGCAGGCCGCTCAGGGTTTGCAGCCACAGCTGATGCAGATCCTGCTGCAGCTGGCTGGCGGAGGAGTAGTGATTGACCAGGAAACGGCAGTCATTCGGCAGCGTCTGTTGATGGAGCCGCACCTGACAGTTGGCATCGGGGTTCAACAGCACGAACACGCTGTCGGCAAGCTGCAGCGCCTGCTGCGCCAGCACGCCGTCCCCGACCGGGACATCCAGCAGGATCCAGCGCTGCGGATCGCCGGCGATCAGTTGGCGCAGGTTGTCGCGCCAGCGTTCCGGCTGTTGCCGACACTGGTGCTGCACTTCCAGCCGTTCCGCCCCATTCAGGCGGCCAAAAGGCAGAAAGTCGAGGTTTTCACAATAACGCAGCGCGCCTTCCTGCCAAACGCCGCCATCCTGCTCCGCGCGGGCCCAGCCGCGCGCCAGCTCGAACGGGGTGTTGAAATGCAAGCGCAGCAGATTATCCGGCGTGAAGTCGATCGCCAGCACCGACTCACCCAGCTGCTGCAACGCCCAGGCGAGCGCCGCCGTGACCGAGGTCGTCCCCATTCCACCCCGCAACCCTTGCAGCGCGAGCACCGGCATAGATCAGTGGCTCCCCGTGGTCTGCGCCAGTTCGGCCAACAGTGGCCAGCGCGTCATCATTTGCGTTAACCGCTCCTGCCGCGAAATATCGACATAGCGTAATTTCGGCAATGAAAAAGCCTGGCTGAGCGCCTGCAGGTCATCCTGGCTCTCCCCAGGCGCCGCTGCACGAAAATGGGTGGGTGCGTTATTCATTCTTCCGCCTTGGCGAAAATAGGCTATGTTAATTAACTATAGCAACGATACAAAAAGAGAGAGGCAATAAGATGATTCTCAACAAATATTGTTTAAGAGCGTCGGAGATTTGTTATTGCCAGCGTAAAAATGGCTATCTTTAAATATAAACGCCTTTAGTCGGCTTTCAACGAAAGTAGAACACATCCTATGGCGCACTCTTTTTCTCTAGGCATTCGGCAGATTTGGGAAGAGCTGTCGGTGATGCAGGCCCCCGGTCTTTATTGGATCAATATCGACAGGCAAAGCGACGCCGCGCTGCTGTGTCGCCAGGTCATCGCCGCTCAACCGGCCACCCACAAAGCCGCCCTGATCTGCAGCGGAGACAAACCCGAGCGCCTGCTGGCCGAGCTGGCTGCACCCGCGTTGCAGAAGCTGCCGCTGTATCAATTACCGGAGAAAAAAGCCGCGCTGACACAGTTGAACGACGATCTGATGCGCGCCCTGCGGCCGCAAAATCGCTTACTTATCCTGCTGGCCCACGCCAGCCTGTGGCAAACCTTCACCACCGAAGAGCTGCGCGAGTGGACGCGCACCCTCGCCGCCTGGCTGCGGCGGCAGGGCTGTACGCTATTGATCCTCAGCCACGGCGGCGGCATCAATAAGCTCAAAGGGCAGCTCAGCGCACAGCACCGCATCCTGAACGGCCTGTCCAGCCTGCAATGGCAGCAGGACAGCGCGCAATACCTGGTGAACTGGTGGAGCACCGAAAACGGCATCAACGCCAACCAGCTGCTGACCTTGTATGCGGCGGAAGGCGGCTGGCAGGGCGAGGATGAAAATAGCCAACCCTCCCCCACCGCCTTACGCAGCGACGAAAGCCAGTATCTGGCCGAGCGCAGCATCCTGGAAGGCGCGCCGCCGCTGTCCGCCAATTGGCAACTGCTGGAGAGCAACGACGAACTGGCGCAGCACGGCATGCTGAGACTCTCGGCGACGTTGATTTTCGCGTTGTATCAAAGCGACCAAATCGATCATCTGGCGCACCAGATCCACACCCTGCGCCGCAGCCGCGGCAACGGCCTGAAAATCGCGGTGCGCGAGATGAGCGCCAGCCTGCGCTACAGCGACGAACGGCTGCTGCTGGCCTGCGGCGCCAACCTGATCGTGCCGCACGTCGCGCCGCTGTCGCGTTTTCTGACCATGCTCGAGGGCATCCAGGGGCAGCGCTTCTCACGGCATGTGCCCGCCGACATCGATGCGCTGCTGGCCGGGCTGCGTCCGCTGCAGCTCAAAGGTTACATGCGGCCGGAAGCGTTCAGCCAAGCGGTGCTTTCACTGATGAGCAACACGCTGCTGCCTGAGGACGGCAAAGGCGTGATGGTGGCGTTGCGCCCGGCCACCGGTCTGCGCGCCGAACAGGCGATGACCCTGTGCCACCTGCGGCGGTTCGGCGACGTGATGACCGTGGTGCAGGGGCGGCTGGTGCTGTTCCTTTCCACCTGCCGCATCAACGATCTGGATACCGCGCTGAAGTTCATCTTCCGCCTGCCGGTGGATGAAGCCTTCAGCAACCGGGTGGTGTGGCACCAGGACGTCGATATCATTTCGGAAATCAAACGCATGGCCCAGGGGCGCTGGCAGATTTCGGCCACCGGCACCGCCGGTGCCGCGCCGCGCCCCCGCGTGGCGGCGGCCGAGGTGCCCGCGGAACGGCGGCAGCCGGTCGCCTTCACGCTGCCGCTTGGCCCGCAGGAGGAACCGCATGCTGAACCTTAACGACATCGTGCAACTGATCCTGCTGTGCGCGCTGATCTTCATTCCGCTGGGCTACGCCTTTCACCGGCGTTTTCCGCATTTGCGTCAATACTGGCAAAACCTGTTGTTATCGCCGCGCTATTTGAAATCCGCCGGTTTATGGGTGCGCACAGGCTCCTCATCTCAGATTAAACGTAAGAAGCAGCCATGAATCCAAACTCGAAGACGCAATCCGATAACGCTCTGTGGCGCTACTGGCGCGGGCTGGGCGGCTGGAACCTCTACTTTCTGGCCAAATTCGCCCTGCTGTGGTTCGGCTACCTGAATTTCCACGCGCTGCCGAACCTGGTGTTCATGGCGTTTCTGCTGATGCCGATCCCTTCGCAACGCCTGCATCGCTGGCGCCATTACCTCGCTATCCCGATCGGCATCGCGCTGTTCTACCACGACACCTGGCTGCCGGGCATCAACAGCATCCTCAGCCAGGGCTCGCAGCTGGCTGGCTTCAGCGCCCAGTATCTGTTGGAGCTGATCAACCGCTTTATCAACTGGCAGATGATCGGCGCGGCCTTCGTGCTGTTTATCGCCTACCTGTTCGTCGCACAGTGGGTGCGCGTCACGGTGTTCACCGTGGCGGCGCTGGCGTGGCTCAATATCGTCAACATCGCCGGGCCGGCGGTTTCACTGCTGCCCGCCACTTCCACGGCTGCCGCCGGCGGCGCCAATACCCCGGCCACATCAGCGCCGGCGGCGGGGGACGCTGCGCCGGCAGACAGCCTGCCGCCGACCAGCGCCAACCTGACGGCCTACCTGAACCAGTTCTACGAGCGGGAAAAAGGCCGCGCCACCGCGTTCCCGGCCACTTTGCCCGCCGACGCCCAACCGTTCGATCTGCTGGTGATCAACATCTGTTCGCTGGCCTGGGCCGATATGGAGGCGGCCAACCTGCAGAATCATCCGCTGTGGTCGAAGATGGACATCATGTTCGACAGCTTCAACTCGGCCACCGCCTACAGCGGCCCGGCCTCGATACGGTTGCTGCGCGCCAGCTGCGGCCAGCTTTCGCATCATGATTTGTACCAGCCGGTGAACCAGCAGTGTTACCTGTTCGACAACCTGGCGAAGCTCGGCTTCAAGCAACAGCTGATGCTCGATCACTCCGGAGTGTTCGGCAACTACCTGAAAGAACTGCGTGAACAGGGCGACATGCAGGCGCCGTTAATGTCGCAGGCCGGCATCGGCAACGAGCTGACGTCGTTCGACGGTGAGCCGATTTATAACGATCTGGAATTGCTGACCCGCTGGCTGGATCAGCAGCAAAAAGCCGGAGACGCCCGCACCGCCACCTTCTTCAACGTCATCCCGCTGCACGACGGCAACCGCTTCGTCGGCTCCAACAAGAGCGCCGACTATCAGCCGCGCGCGCAGAAGCTGTTCGATCAGCTGAACACCTTCCTCGATCAGCTGGAAAAATCCGGCCGCAAAGTGGTGGTGGTGATCGTGCCGGAGCACGGCGCAGCGTTGGTGGGTGACAAGATGCAAATGTCCGGCCTGCGCGATATCCCCAGCCCGAACATCACCCATACGCCGGTCGGCATCAAACTGGTGGGCATGAAGGCGCCGCATCAGGGCAGCCCGCTGCAGATCAAAACGCCGAGCAGCTATCTGGCGCTGTCGGAGCTGGTATCACGTCTGGTGGACGGCAAGGTCTTCAGCGAATCCAGCGTCGACTGGCAGGCGCTGACCCAGGGGCTGCCGCAGACCCCGGTCATCTCCGAAAACGACAACGCCATCGTGATGCAATATCAGGGGAAACCTTACATTCGCCTGAACGGCGGCGACTGGGTGCCTTATCCGCAATAAGCGCGGCCTCATCAACCTAAAGCGCGCCGCCGGCGCGTTTTTTTTGGGCTTTTATAACAAAAATGGTGAAGCCGATAGGCCGATATAATGTTGTTAACAACAACCCGTTGAATTCCATAATTCGATTATTATTCTCATGCGAAGATTCTTAGAAAAATAACTCTTATCAGAACTTAATTAGGGAGATAATTAAAATGGCGGACAGTGGTAGTTTTCTACTTATTAACCCTTTGATTAAGTAATAAAAAACGCCGGCGTGATGCCGGCGTGAATTTAAGCGATGACGTTCGACGCTTTACGTCCCCGGATGTTCGTCCTGATCGACCGCAAAGCAGGCCACCATCTGCTCACCGTACTGTTTGAGCTGCGGCTGCAGCTGCACGCAGGTGCCGAAAGCGCGGCGGCAGCGGGCATTGAACGCACAGCCCGGCGGCGGATTCATCGGGCTGGGCAGTTCGCCGGTCAGCTTGATGCGCTCGCGGCGCATATCCGGGTTCAACCGTGGCGTCGCCGACAGCAGCGCCTGGGTGTACGGATGGCGCGGGTTGTTGAAGATCGCCTCTTTGCTGCCCTTTTCCACGCAGCGGCCGAGGTACATCACCATCACCTCGTCGGCGATGTGTTCCACCACCGACAGATCGTGCGAGATGAACACATAGGACAGCCCCAGCTCCTGCTGCAGATCCATCATCAGATTCAGCACCTGCGCGCGCACCGACACGTCCAATGCCGACACCGGTTCATCGGCGATCACCACGTCCGGATTCAACATCAGCCCGCGGGCGATAGCGATACGCTGGCGCTGGCCGCCGGAGAACATGTGCGGGTAGCGGTCATAATGCTCGGTCTTCAGGCCGACCTTCGCCATCATCTCCAGCGCTTTTTCCCGCCGTTCGGCGGCGCTGAGCGACGTGTTGATCAACAGCGGCTCCTCAAGGATCTGCCCGACCTTCTTGCGCGGGTTGAGCGATCCGTAAGGATTCTGGAACACGATTTGGATCTTCTGGCGCCGCAGTTTCTCGGCCGAGACGTCCGGCTTCAGCAGATCCTGCCCCTGGTAATACAGCTCGCCGCCGGTCGGCACTTCAATCATCGTCAGCAGGCGGCCGAGCGTTGATTTGCCGCAGCCCGACTCACCGACTACCGCCAGCGTTTTACCGCGCTCCAGAGTGAACGACACGCCGTCCAGCGCCTTGACCAGCCGCTCCGGCGCGAACAGGCCCTTTTTCACCGGGTAATGCTTCTTCAGGTCAATCGCCTGCAGTAAAGGTTGATTCTGGCTCATACGGTCGGCCTCCCCGCATCATCCAGCGGTGTGTGACATTTAACCTGACGGCCGGGAATGCTGCGCAGTTCCGGCTCCTCGTTACGGCAGCGTTCGTTGGCGTACGGACAACGCGGGTTGAGCAGGCAACCGGTCGGGCGATCGTATTTGCCCGGCACCACGCCCGGCAGCGAAGCCAGCCGCGCCTTGTCGGCGGCGAACTCCGGCAGCGCGCGCAGCAGCGCCTGGGTGTACGGGTGGCGCGGCGCGCGGAAAATCTCCGCCGCCTTGCCGGATTCCACCACCTGGCCGGCGTACATCACGATGATGTGATGCGCCGCTTCCGCCACCAGCGCCAGATCGTGAGTGATCAACAGCAGCGCCATGTTTTCGCGCTGCTGCAGGTCCAGCAGCAGTTCGATGATCTGCGCCTGGATAGTCACATCGAGCGCGGTCGTCGGCTCGTCGGCGATCAGCAGCTTCGGCCGACAGGCGATGGCCATGGCGATCATCACGCGCTGGCTCATGCCGCCGGAAAGCTGGTGCGGGTAGACGTCCAGCCGCGAGGCCGGATCGGGGATGCCCACCTGGGTCAGCAGGTCGATAGCGCGCTGGCGGCGGGTGCGGCGGTTGCCGCCCTGATGCACCTTCAGCGCCTCCATGATTTGGTAACCGACGGTATAGCACGGGTTCAGGCTGGTCATCGGATCCTGGAAGATCATCGCCACTTCGGAGCCCACCAGCTGGCGGCGCTCTTTTTCGGAGATCTTGCGCAGATCCTGGCCGTTGAACTCCAGCTTGTCGGCCATCACCTTGCCGGGGAAATCAATCAGGCCCATGATCGCCAGCGAGCTGACGGATTTTCCGGAGCCGGATTCACCGACGATGCCGACCACCTGACCTTGCTCCACGCTGTAACTGATGCGGTCTACCGCGCGGAACGGGGTGCCTTCGTCACCGAAGTGCACCGAAAGCTTGTCTACATTCAATAACGCCATCTCTCTCGTCCTCTGTTACTGCTTGAGTTTGGGGTCGAGAGCGTCACGCAAACCGTCCCCCATCAGGTTAAATGCCAGCACCGTCAGCAGGATCGCCAGGCCGGGGAAGGTCACCACCCACCAGGCGCTTTGCGCGAACTGCAGCACGTCGGAGAGCATGGTGCCCCACTCCGGCGTCGGCGGTTGCGCGCCCATGCCCAGAAAGCCGAGAGCGGCCATGTCCAGAATGGCGTTCGAGAAACCGAGAGAAGCCTGCACGATCAAAGGCGCCAGGCAGTTAGGCAGAATATTGACGAACATCTGGCGCAGCGCGCCGGCGCCCGCCACCCGCGAAGCGGTGACGTAGTCGCGGTTGACCTCCACCAGCACCGCCGCGCGCGTCAGACGCACATAGTGCGGCAGGGCGACGAAGGTCAGCGCCAGCGAGGCGTTGACGATCGACGGCCCGAATACCGCCACCAGCACCAGCGCCAGCAACAGGCTCGGCAGAGCCAGCATGATGTCGACGATGCGCATGATAATCGCGTCCACCACGCCGCCGAAGTAACCGGCCAGCAGGCCGAATATCACGCCCATGATCAGCGACAGCACCACCACCAGACAGCCGACCAACAGCGACAGGCGCGCGCCGTACATCAGGCGCGACAGCACGTCGCGACCCACGTCGTCGGTGCCGAGGATATATTGCCAGCTGCCGCCTTCTTGCCACACCGGCGGCTTGAGCAGCGCGTCGCGGAACTGGTCCGCCGGCGCATGCGGCGCCAGCACGCCGGCGCCGAGCGCGATCACAAGCATCAGAACGATATACACCAGGCCGACCACGGCCCCTTTATTGCGCTTGAAATAGTGCCAAAACTCCTGAAACGGGGTCATCGGCTTCGGCGCACCTTTAACTGCAGACTCAGTGATTTGAGACATGAGAGCGCCCCTTATTTCTTGTGGCGAATACGCGGGTTGACCACGCCGTAGAGCACGTCTACCAGCAGGTTAACCAGAATGATCATACAGGCGACCAGCAATACCCCGCCCTGCACCACCGGGTAATCGCGGCGCTGCAGCGCGTCGATCAGCCAGCGGCCCAGCCCCGGCCAGGAGAAGATGGTTTCCGTCAGAATAGCGCCGGCCAGCATGGTGCCAACCTGCAGCCCGATCACCGTCACCACCGGCAGCAGCGCGTTGCGCAGCGCGTGGACGACGATCACTCGCATGCGGCTCACGCCCTTGGCGCGCGCGGTGCGGATATAGTCTTCGCCCAACACTTCCAGCATCGAGGAACGGGTCATGCGCACGATCACCGCCAGCGGGATGGTTCCCAGTACGATGGCCGGCAGGATCATGTGCATCACCGCGTCGACGAAGTCGCCAGGCTCGCCCCAGATCAGGGTGTCTATCAGCATGAAGCCGGTCAGCGGCTGGCTGTCGTCGAGGAATACCGTGTCGCTGATGCGCCCCGACACCGGCGTCAGGTTAAGCTGCACCGACACCAGCATGATCAGCATCATGCCCCACCAGAAAATCGGCATCGAATAGCCGGTCAGCGAGATGCCCACCGCGGTGTGATCGAAGACCGAACCGCGTTTGACCGCCGCCAGCACCCCGACCGGGATGCCCACCAGCACCGCGAACAGCATCGCGCAGAAACCCAGCTCCAGCGTGGCCTGGAAGCGCGGAACGAACTCGCTCCAGACGGAGATGCGGCTTTTGAGTGAGGTGCCCAGATCGCCGTGCAGCACGTTGGACACGTAGGAGAAATATTGTTGATAGAGCGGCTTGTCCAGCCCCATTTCCGCCATCAGCTGCGCGTGGCGCTCGGCGGAGATACCGCGTTCCCCGGCCATGATGGTCACCGGGTCGCCGGGGATCATATGGACGAATGCAAAAGTCAGCAACGTAATGCCGATAAACGTTGGGATAACTAACCCCAAACGTCGGAGTATGAACTGCAACATATCCCGAACTCTCTGTATCAATGCCCGGCAGCTCATCGTCCGCCAGGCTTATTAACGCTCACATGCCTTTGAACGATTCGACGGCCATACGCCGGAGACTGGTCAGCAGAGGCGCAAACCTGTTGCGCCCCTGCAAGTCCATTCGTGCGTCTCCGGTAAAGCGGTCGAAATCAGTCTACAGAGACATTCTCGAAGTGATGCTTACCGAGCGGATCCACGACGTAGCCTTTCACTTCCTTACGCACAGGCTCATACACGGTGGAGTGTGCGACAATCAGCGCCGGAGCCTGATCGTGCATCACCACCTGCGCCTGTTTGTACAGTTCGATACGCTTGTCGTGGTTGGATTCGGCGCGCGCCGGTTGAATCAGATCTTCAAACGGCTTGTAGCACCAGCGGGAGTAGTTGGAGCCGTCTTTCGCCGCCGCGCAGCTGAACAGCGTGGCGAAGAAGTTGTCCGGATCCCCGTTGTCGCCGGTCCAGCCCATCATCACCGTCTGGTGCTCGCCCGCTTTGGCGCGCTTGAGGTATTCACCCCACTCATAGGTCACGATTTTGGCTTTCACGCCGATCTTGGCCCAGTCGGCCTGGATCATTTCCGCCATGCGGCGCGCGTTCGGGTTGTAAGGACGCTGTACCGGCATCGCCCACAGATCGATGCTGAAACCGTCGGCCATGCCCGCTTCTTTCAGCAGCTCTTTCGCCTTGGCCGGATCGTAAGCGTAATCCTGCACCGCGTCGTTATAGCCCCACATGGTCGGCGGGATCAGGTTCTTGGCCGCCTGGCCCGCGCCCTGATAGACCGCGTCGATGATCGCCTGCTTGTTGACCGCCATGGTCAACGCCTGACGCACCTTCAGGTTATCCAGCGGCTTTTTCTCGACGTTGAACGACAGATAGCCCACATTCAGGCCCGGCTGTTCCATCAGGTTGATGGACTTGTCCTGCTTCATGCGGGCGATATCGGCCGGGTTCGGATACGGCATCACCTGGCATTCGTTTTTCTGCAGTTTGGCGTAGCGCACGGAGGCGTCAGGCGTGATGGAAAACACCAGGCGATCGATCTTCGGCTTGGTGCCCCAGAAACCGTCGAACGCCTTGTACAGGATCTTGGAGTCTTTCTGGTATTGCAGCAGCTGGAATGGGCCGGTGCCGATCGGATTCAGATCGACTTTCTCCGGCGTGCCGGCTTTCATCATCACGTCAGCGTATTCGGCGGACAGAATGGACGCGAAGTCCATGCCCAGGTCAGCCAGGAACGGCGCCTCCGGGCGGTTCAGCACGAAACGCACGGTGTTGTCGTCCACTTTTTCGATCTTGGCGATCAGCTTTGGCATGTCCATGCCTTCAAAGTATTCGTAACTGCCGCCGGACACTTTGTGATAGGCGTTGTTCGCATCCAACTGGCGTTCAAAGGAGAACACCACGTCGTCGGCGTTGAAATCGCGCGTCGGTTTGAAGTCCTTGCTGCTCTGCCACTTCACGCCTTTGCGCAGGTGGAAGGTGTAGGTTTTGCCGTCTTCGCTGACGTCCCACTTCTCAGCCAGCCCCGGCTGCAGCTCGGTGGTGCCGGTCTTGAATTCGACCAGCCGGTTGTAGATTGGTACCGAGCTGGCGTCATAGGTGGTGCCGGAGGTAAACAGCTGCGGGTTGAACCCTTCCGGGGAACCTTCAGAACAGTAAACCAACGTCTTGGCCTGTACGCTGGCCGCCACGGTCAGCGCGATCAGCCCAATACCGAATTTCAGAATCCCCGATTTACCCAAGGAACGTGTCATCGTTAGTGCTCCATTGTGTGATGTGATGTGTGTAATTGCCGCCAGACCTGTATTTTTTATTGCGTGGCCTGTGCGATCGGCGCCCGAAGGCAGAAGGCGTACGAGGAGAGAATGCCGGATGGAACGCATCGCGGCGGGGACGTCTGAGCGCGTGGAATTCACTCAAACAACTCTCGCTCTTACCCCTGAGGCTATCAAGTTGCCAACTGTTTGGGGTGTCGTCAATATAACCAGTGGGGATTTACGCAGACTGTGAGAAACAGCAAACAAACATAAAAAAAACCTTTTGTTAACAGTTCCAGCATGAAAATTTATGCTAAGCGGCCATTTTTAGCGCATTGGTCTGACCCTCACAAACTTACTGGTTTTTAACTCCGTTAAAAAACGCCAAAACTTTGTTGCTGAATGATGAATATCTGAACGGTTATTTTTGTGATCGCCGTTAAAGACAGGAGGAAATGCTGAAGGATTACCCAAAAGGGTGAGTCCGATGAGCGCGTTTTGCACCGGGCAGAGCCACAATCTGTGCGGCGTAAAAAAACTTTCGGCGGCGAAAAAGCCGGGGGCGAAAGGATATCCCCCGGCAACGCACTGCAACCGATTATTGAACGCCGGCGCTGTTGCCCAGGCTGGCGTTCATGCTGTTGAGAATATCGCCGTTATCCGCGTCGATCTCCCAAGAGAACAAGCCGCCCAGCTGCTTATCCAGCACGTACTTGCCTTTGGCCTGCACCGAGCGGGCATCGTCGAAGGTGATCAGATCGCCGGTGGAAGGCTTGAACACGTATGGCGCTTCTGCCGTGGCGTCGTAGGTGTACTGCCACTCGCCGCTCATGAACTGGCCGGCGATTTGGCGGTAGTCCACGATGCCGTTCTCCCAGGTGCCTTTAACCGGCCCGGTGGCGGTACCGGTGAACGGAATGTTGTTCTGGTAGCCGTTCACCCCGGTCCAGCCGCGGCCATACATGGCGGTGCCGACCACGATTTTGCCCGGCTTGACGCCCTGCGCCAGCAGCGCATTGACGCCGTTCACCGTGGTGTAAGCGGTGTCCGGCTTCCAGGCCGGCGCATTCAGCGCGGTCTGATGCCCCAGGTTCTTCAGATCGAAGGCGCCATAGAAGTCGTAGCTCATCAGGAAAATGTGATCCATCGAGTTCTGCGCAACGTTGTAAGCCACCTTGTCGATCTTGTCCTTGCCGGCGCTGATGGCGGAGGTCAGTTCATATTTGCGGCCGGTTTCCGCCGACAGCTGATCCAGCATCGCCCGCAGCTCCTTCATCAGCAGCACATAGGTTTCCCCGTCCTGCGGGCTGCCCAGGTTCGGGTTGGCGCCTTTGCCGCCCGGGAACTCCCAGTCGATATCCACGCCATCGAAGAACTTCCAGGTCTGCAGGAACTCTTTCACCGAACCGACGAAGCGATCGCGCTTCACCTTATCGCCCATGAAGAAGAACGGGTCGGACAGCGTCCAGCCGCCGATCGACGGCAGAATTTTCAGGTCAGGATGCGCCTGTTTCAGCGCCATCAGCTGGCCGAAGTTGCCCTTGTAGGGGTCATCCCAGGCGGTAACGCCCTTCTGCGCTTTTTGCAGCGCGGCGAACGGATCGTGGATCGAGACTTTGAAGTCCTCGCGGCCCTGGCAGGAGCGCTGCAGCGCCTGGAAGCTGCCTTCGATCTCTTTCAGGCTGTCGTTGATGCCGTTGCCGCCGCAGATCGGGATAAAGCCGTACAGCAGGTGGGTCAGGTTCTGCGCCGGGATCTTGTCGACGGTGAAATTGCGCCCGTAAACGCCCCACTCGACGAAATAAGAACCCACCACTTTGCCGGAGTTCTGTTTATACGGTTTATTCTTTTCCAGCAGCGGCTCTTTCAACGGCGCCAAATGGCTGCCGTCGGTGTCGGCCACCACAATTTCGGTGGCGTCGCTGGCGCTGCAGCCGTCGGCATTGCACAATGCCACCTGCATTTGATAACGGCCGCCTTTATTGACTTTAAAATTCGCCGTACCGGAAGAACCGGTTGACGGGCCGCTCCACGCCTCTTTGCCATTTAATAAAACTTTTGCCGTCGTACCGGTGTCGCCATTCCATAAATTCCAGGAGACCGAAACATCGGCGGCATTTTTTACCTTCACCAAATTATTATAAGCGGTAGCCGCCTGGTCAACTTCAACGATGGCGAACTTGGTGTTGCCCCAGGCGATGGTCGGCTTGCCCGGCGCGGCGGCCTGCGCCGCGGAACACAGCGTGCTGCCGATCAACAGCGCCAATAGCGGTTTATTAAATTTGCGCATAACTGATTCCTTTATTCCGAGAGGATAAACATAAAAGAGTTAATCGTCGCGATGCATTGCCGAAGCGAAAAATCCCGCAATAATCCTCGAAGATTAACGTTAATAAATAATCACGATATTTTCCACGCAGCGGGAATAACATATCCCGCGTTGTCCATTCAGACTATAGGTAAAAAAAATGTGAAAACAAGAGCGCTATAAACCGGGTTTTATTCGGCAAGCATGAATTTATTTAAATATGAGAAAAAGAGCCCAATGGGAATAAGGAGTGTGAATTAATTAAGCGTAAAGGATAAATATATTTCACGAGGACGGTGGATTGACGCACGCCATAAAGCGAAGCCGACCGTATCGGAGGAGGTACTCATCCTCATAAACTGCAGACAAAAAAAAACCTGCTTTAAAAAGCAGGTTTTTCGAATGGTGGTCGGCGAGAGAGGATTCGAACCTCCGACCCACTGGTCCCAAACCAGTTGCGCTACCAAGCTGCGCTACTCGCCGATGCGGGGCGCATCTTACTGCTGGCGGTTATAGGCGTCAATCACTTTTTTGCCCCTGCATTTCAAGTGGTGATAAAAGCGCCATAATACGCTGCGCCGGGGGTTGCGCAGCGTATTTTACTCAGGCGTTGGCCGGTTTCAGCGCCGGCGTCTGCGCGCGCAGGAATGGCAGCAGGAACAGCGCCGACAGGCAGGCGGCGATGGAAATCACCACGAAGAAGCCGTTCCAGTGCCAGATCTCCATCACCCGCGCGATCGGGTAGCCGGACAGCGCCGCGCCCAGGTAGGCGAACAGGCCGACGAAACCGGTCGCGGCGCCCGCCGCATCCTTGTGCGAGCACTCCGCCGCCGCCATGCCGATCAGCATCTGCGGACCGAAGATAAAGAAGCCGATGGCGAAGAAACAGCAGGCCTGCAGCAGGTAGGTGACGCCCGGCATCAGCCACAGCGCCGCCACCGACAGGAAGATGCCGATGGCGAAGATCAGGTTCATCGGGCCGCGGTTGCCGCGGAACAGCTTGTCGGAACCCCAACCGGCCACCAGTGAACCGATGAAGCCGCCCACTTCAAACAGCGAGATGGCCGAGTTGGCGGTCATCAGCGAATAGCCCTTTTCCTGCGTCAGGTAGAGGTTGCCCCAGTCGTTGATCGCGGTGCGCACGATGTACACCAGCACGTAAGAGACCGCCAGCAGCCAGATGTACTTGTTGGTCAGCACGTAGCGCTTGATGATCTCGCGGTTGCTCAGCCCCTGGCCTTCCGATTCCTGCACCAGCTCCATGGCGTCGTTGCGCCATTTGCCGACGCTCGGCAGCCCCAGGGTGGATGGCTTGTCACGCAGGCGCCAGCACATCAGCAGGCCGAGCACCACGCCGATGATGCCGGGAATGATCATGCCGTAACGCCAGCTGAAGTGCAGCGAGATAAAGCCCACCAGCAGCGGGATCAGCGCGCCGCCGACGTTGTGCGAAGTGTTCCAGATCGCCCACCAGCTGCCGCGCTCGGAGCGCGAATACCAGCTGGTGAGGATTTTGGAGCACGGCGGCCAACCCCAGCCCTGGAAGAAGGCGTTGAGGATCCACAGCGTGCCCAGCATCATCAACGACGAGCTGAGACCGAAGAAGATATTCAGCACCCCGGTCATGATCAGGCCCAGCCCCATAAAGTAACGCGGGTTGGAGCGATCGCTGATCATGCCGGAAATGAATTTCGAGCAGCCGTAGGTGATGTAGAACAGCGTGCCGAGGATGCCGACGTCGGACATCGTCAGACCCAGATCGCTCAGCATCGCCGGCATGATGAAGTTGAAGCTTTTGCGCGTGAAGTAAAACGCGGCATAACCGATGTACATGGTGCACATCAGCTGAATGCGCCAGTATTTGTAGCTGGCGTCGATCTGCCGTTGATCGGTGACCTGCGGCGCATCCGGGCGGCTTTTAAGGAAAGACCACATGTGGAACCTCAGAGGATTGAATTAAAGTGCCGCTATGATGCTCCTCGCGCGCGCAGGGGGCTTACGCCGGATTCTCGAGGCGGTTAGGAGTTTTTCCTAGTTTTGCGTTTGCGCCGGTGAAACTGTGGGCAAGATCACACTCAAACAGGCGCCCCGCTCAGCGGTGAACCGCAGGCTGCCGCCGAGGGCGCTGATGCGCTCCTGCATGCCGCGCAGGCCGTACCCCGGCTGATGGTTTTCCGCATCGAAGCCCACGCCGTTGTCGCGGATGGTCAGGGCGATCTGCGGCGCGGCGCCTTTGCGCGGCTGCAGGCGCGCATCCAGCTCCAGGCGGCTGGCGCCGGCGTGGCGGCACACATTGGTCACCCCTTCCTGACACACCCGATACAGCGTGATTTTCAGCGTTTCATCCAGCAGCTCGTCGGGCACCTGCCACTGCATGCTGCTCACCAGCGACGCGTCCTGCGGCAGCGACTCCCGCAGCATCGCCGCCACCGCCGCCGACAGCGGCAGGTTGTTCAGCGCCGCCGGCCACAGCTGGGTCAGCACATCGTGCACCCCGTCGTAGACCCGCAGCGCCAGCGCATCGATGGTGTCGGCGCAGCCGATCACCGCCGGTTCCGGCGCCAGACGTTTGACGATGCTGGCCTGAGTGCGGATCACGGTGATGGTCTGCCCCACTTCATCGTGCAGCTCGCGCGCCACCTCGCGCCGGGTTTGCTCTTCCGCCGTCACCAGCGCCCGCGCCAGCTGCCGATTCTCCGCCAGCCGCAGCCGCAGTTGCTGATTCAGTTCGCGCTGGCGCTGAATGCCGGCGCCCAGCAGCAGCCCGGTCAGGCTTTGGGCCAGCAGCGACAGCAGCAGATCGCGGTGCGACTCCGGCTGCGGCGGCTCGTTGACCATCAGCGCCACGCCGTTGAGCAGCGTCGCCAACAGCGCGCCCTGCCAGCCATAGCGATAAGACATGAACACGATGGGGATCGCCAGACAGAACGGCGCGAAACGGCGCAGCTCGGCGGCGTTAACCTGCTGCTGC
Organism: Serratia sp. PGPR-27; assembly: GCF_022678525.1. Classification (NCBI taxonomy): domain Bacteria; kingdom Pseudomonadati; phylum Pseudomonadota; class Gammaproteobacteria; order Enterobacterales; family Yersiniaceae; genus Serratia; species Serratia sp. PGPR-27. The sequence goes on from NZ_JALBYS010000009.1 coordinate 45,949, forward strand.
AGCCAGATGCTGAACGCAAACAGCAACAGATAGCTGGCCAGGTGGCCCAGACGCAGCTCCACCGGCTTGTGGATCAACCCCGGCTCCAGCGGCACCCAGATTTGGCGCGCCAGATAGTGCCACAACAGCAGGCAGGTTGGCGCGATGGTGAAACCGCCGGTCAGGCCGAGCAGCAGCGCGCGGGCGCCTTCGCCGCTCACCAGCTGCCAAACCAACGCCTGCAGCAAGGCGGCGATGGCGACCACCGCGCCCTGCAACAGCGGCCAGCGCCATTCGCTGTCGCTCTGCTGATGGCGCAACAGCCACGGCGAGGCCAGCAGGCTGAGCAGCACCGTCAACACCAGCACCGCCACCGACGCCCACAGCGCCGGGCCGTAGCCGAACTGATCCGCCAGCAACGCCATCAGCAGCAGGTCAGCCAGCAGGATCCCCGGCCAGAAACGGTACGGGCTCTGCAGCAAAATGCCCATGCGCAGGCCGAACGGAAACAGCAGCAGCGCCTGCCAGGGGGGGTCGATCAACGCGGTGCCGATGCCCCACAGGCAAAACGCGCTGGCGGCGTAGATGAAAAACAGCGCCAGCTGGGTGATCAAGCGCTGCGTCACAGGTTCAGCATCCGTCTGGCCAGTTCGACGTTGTTGTTGATGCCCAGCTTGGCGAACAGGTTGGCGCGGTGCACATGCACCGTTTTCGGCGACAGCCCCAAGGCGGCGGCGATCTCACGCACCTCCTGGCCCTGCGCCAGCAATAGCGCGATCTCGCGCTCGCGGCGGGTCAACGGATCGACCCTCACCCGCGCCAGCTGCTGCGCGATTTCCGGCATCAGGTAGACGCCGCCGCCGGCGACGGTGCGCACCGCGGTGATCAGATCTTCCGGCTTGCAGCGCTTGGAGAGAAAGCCGCTGGCGCCGCGTTCCAGCGCCATTTCCACCAGCGCCGGGTTATCGTGCATCGACAGCATCACCACGCGAATGCCGGAGGGAATGTCCGCCAGCAGATCCAGCCCGCTGCCGTCCGGCATCGAAATGTCGCAAATGCAGATTTCCGCCTCCAGCCCCGGCAGGCCGGCGCGCGCCTGCGCCGCGCTGCTGAACTCGCCCACCACCTGGATATCGGCCTCCAGCGACAGCAGTTGCACAAAGCCCGAACGCACAATGTCATGATCGTCGATAAACGCCACGCGCAGGGTCATGGAAATCTCCGGTTAGCAGGGGAAGTGCGCAAGTATACCGTATGCGCACACCGGAATAATTGATGAAGAGAATGTATTGGATGAAATTACCGGGTGCGCAAGGCAGGCACCCGGCGAGAGGGATCACAGGCGGGCAGGCGCCGTTTTATCCTGCGGCAGATGGCACCAGTTGTTTTTATCCACGATGCCGCCATCAGGAGAGGTGTAGCCGAGGCAGCCGAGGATGGTGTCAAACAGCTCGACGTGGCGATGCGTTTTGCCGATGCGCTGCTGCGCCTGCAGCTGCTCAAAGGCGCTGAGGTGCTGCGGGTTTTCGAGGAACTTGTCCGACGCCCACACGATCATCGGCACGCGGAATTGCTCCGGCGGCGCCATTTCGCGCGGCGTGCCATGCAGGTGCGTATTCTCGCCGATCGATTCGCCGTGATCGGCGGCATAGAACACGATAGCTTTCTTGTCGCGCACCTGGTCTATCACATTGGCGATAAAGCTGTCGGTATACAGCACCGTATTGTCGAACGCATTGATCAGTTGCGCCTTGGTGCAGGAATCGTCCACCCCCATGCACTCCGGCTGATAACGCGCATAGCTGCGCGGATAACGCTGCGAGTACAGGTAGTGCGAGCCTTTGGTATGCAGGATCACCAGGTGCTTGCCCTTCGGATAGCGCGCCAGCGACTCCTTCATTTCGTCCACCAGCAGCATATCGTCGACCGCCTTGCCGTCGTTGCGCTTCTCGGACGCGATCATCTCGCGGAACGAATAGTTGTTCACCTCGGTGTTGTTGTAGAACCACACCTCGCTCTGCATGGCGAACAGCTCGGAAGAGAAGCCCAGATCCTTCAGCACCGCGAACACGTTCTGCTCTTTCAGCGTGCGCTGCGGATTGTCTTCGGTGCCGCCTTCACGCACGAACATGCAGCGCAGCGACAGCTTGGTGGCGGTATCGCACGACTCGCCGCGGAACGCCACCAGATTCTTCTCTTTAGACAGCCGCGGCGTGGTATCGCGCTCGTAGCCCAGCATGCCCATGTGATCCCAGCGCGTGGTCTCGCCGATGATGAACACCACGTAGGTGTCGTCGATGTCCGCCGGCGGTACGTAGGTGAAGTGTTTGCCCGGATCGAACATCGTGCTCTGATCCTGGCTTTCGTCATAGCGGGTGTAAGCAAACAGCCCCAGCGCCGACAGCCAGTTGGACGGCAGATACGAGTGCGCCACCACGCCGCCGTAGCTCGGCAAATCGACGTTGGAAAGCTTCTCTTGCACGCTCTGCTCGTCGTCCAGCATGCGCAGCGGCAGCCAGACCAGCGCCACCACCGCCAGCAATACCAGCAGCGGCTTGATGCGATGACCAGGGGTTTTCAGCTGTTCTATCAGGGTATAGCGCAGGTTGTTTTTCCAGATCAACAGCAGCGGCAAGGCGCTGAGCGCCACCATCCACAGCACGAAGTGCAGGCCAACCACCTCTTTCGACAGATCGATATCGGTGGTCATCACCGACACCACGATGCCGTAGCCGATCACCACGTTGAAAAACGTCATGTAGTAGCTGGCGGCAACCGAAATCAACACCAGCAGCGAGGCGACGATGCGATAAAACAGCCGGCCGCCGAGCGATACCAGCCGCATAATGAAGAACGTAAACAGGACGATAGCGATGACTTCCGTCACCGCCGAAATAAGCTTAATTCCCTGAATGCCGTGCGCCAGCGAATCAAAACGGCGATAAAAAACGGACAGGTTTAGAAAGATGCCGATATAGATCGCTAACAATAACGATAAATTCTGCTGTGATAGCGATTTAACTTTGTTCATGTAACGCGGTGGCTCCGGGGACGGTGTAGCGGTTCTGACTCAGTCAGACACTGATTGCGGCTTCTGGTTCAGCCAACCGGCAATAAGCGTTATTTTGCGGGTAATAATCAAGAGAATTCTCACAAAACGGACAAAATTTACCGTTTTTTTGAGCGGTTTTCAGACAGGGCACGCAAGAAAATGGAGGGATAAACCCTCCATTTTTTCCAGATATCGGCAAAAATCTTACTTAACGTTCAGAGTTACATCGATATTTCCACGGGTGGCGTTGGAGTATGGGCACACCACATGCGCCTTTTTCACCAGATCTTCCGCCACGCTGCGCTCGATGCCCGGCAGCGAGATATCCAGCTGCACTTCGATGCCGAAGCCATTCGGGATTTCACCGATGCCGACGGTGCCGTCGATCTTGGCTTCGGCCGGAATTTTGACCTTTTCTTTCGCCGCGACAAACTTCAACGCGCCGAGGAAGCAGGCCGAGTAACCGGCGGCGAACAGCTGTTCGGGGTTGGTGACTTCGCCGCCGGCGCCGCCCATCTCTTTCGGCACGCCCAGTTTCACGTCCAACACGCCGTCGGAGGAGGTCGCACGGCCGTCGCGGCCGCCGGTTGCGGTGGCGTGAGCGCGGTAAACCACTTTCTCAATAGACATCGTTCATTCCTTCTTGCTGGTTGGCGAGATGACTACGGCTTCCACGAGGTAAAGCCGGTCACATATTTATCTTTTGCGATTAAATCGCGCACTACTTATTTTTGACGCTTATTAACCAGTGTAGACCACCCCTGCCGTTCTTGCGTCCGGCGCTGGAGGATCAAATCTGATCGATCAGGCTGCCGCGCAGCTTTTCCAACTGCTGTTTGAGCGAGACGATCTCGTCCAGGCTGCAGTCGGTGGCGCACATCACCGCCTCGGGCACCGATTGAGCCCGCTCACGCAGCGCGCGGCCGGCTTCGGTGAGGGCAATGATCACCTGCCGCTCGTCGGTGGTGGCGCGATAGCGCACCAGCAAACCGGCGGTTTCCAGCCGCTTCAGCAGCGGCGTCAGCGTGGCGGAATCGAGGAACAGCCGTTCGCCGATATCCGATACCGTCACCCGATCGCGCTCCCACAGCACCATCATCACCAGGTATTGCGGGTAGGTGAGTTCGAGCTGATTCAACAGCTTGCGGTAGACTTTGTGCAGCGCCAGGTTGGCGGAGTACAGCGCGAAACAGAGCTGCTGATCGAGCTGCAGCAGATTCTTCGCGTTGGGTTGTGCGGTATCGGTGCTTTTCATGATTGTGAATATAGATAGCGCACGATGTAATCGCAAGCTATTTCTTGTGAGATATGCTACCTTTTTTTCATGCAGAGGATGCTCGGAGGGAAAGGAAATGACGAATACGCTTGCAGAACGCGCGCGCCGCTACGCCACCAAGGCGCATGCGGCCATCGATCAGCGCCGCAAATACACCGACGATCCGTACATCGTCCACCCACAGGCGGTGATGGAGCTGGTGCGCAGCGTGCCGCACACCGAAGAGATGCTGGCGGCCGCCTGGCTGCATGACACGGTGGAAGATACGCCCACCACCCTCGGCGATATCGAAAGCCACTTTGGGCCAAAAGTGGCGGAACTGGTGCGGATGTTGACCAACGTCAGCCGCGCCGAGGACGGCAACCGCTTCGAGCGTAAAAACCGCGATCGGCGCCACAGCGCCGGCGCGTCGCCGCAGGCCAAAACCATCAAGCTGGCTGATCTGATCGACAACACCCGCTCGCTGCTGGACTACGACAGCCACTTCGCCCAAACCTATCTGATCGAGAAACAGCGCCTGCTGGAAGTGCTGACCGAAGGCGACCCGACGCTGTGGCGCCAGGCCAGCCATATCGTCGAACAGGGGCTGCTCAGATTGCAGCAGCCGCCGCACAACGTGCCGGCCAGCTGGTTTGAGCACGCCCGCCGGCGCTACCGCGAGAGCGACGCGGCCTGATCAGAAGGTCACCACCGTTTTCAACGCCGTCACCCAGGCGTCCTGCGTCTCGCTGACGCCCGCCGGGTGATGCCAGTATTGCAGGCCCGGCTGCAGCTGCAGCCACGGCGTGACGTTAACGCGATAATAGAGCTCCGCCGTCACCGAGTGGCCCGGCACCGGCCGATAGTTCGGATCGTGATAATCGCTGATGCTGCTCATCTGGTTGAGATAACGCTGATTGTCTTTGTAGCGGTCGCTCAGCTTCACCACCGAGACGCCGAGCCCCAGCCAGTCGTCCGGCCGCGCATCGAACAGCCCGCGATAGCGGATGCCGGTCGAGGTAGACCAATGCAGGTAGTTGCTGCGCTGATCTCCCAGCCCCAGGCTGTAAAACACACTCAGACCGCGGTTGACGTCGTCCGCATGGCGCGTCACCTGCTGGTTGAAACCGGTATACAGGAACCAGGTGCGATCGTGGCTGCGATAGCCCTGCGGATCGCTGGCGCCCGGCCCGCCGGACACCCCTTCATAAAGATCGCTCTGGCGCGCGTTGGTGAACAGCACGCCCAGGTTATACACCCCCGGCAGCTGGTTGACGGCGTGGGTTTTCAGCTCCAGCTCCATCGGCAACAGGAAGCCTTTGCTGCCCTTAGTGGACCAGCTCCAGGCGTGGCTGCGGCTGGGGGCGCTCGGGTTCTGTTCCATCACGCCGCCCTTGAGCGTCAGGCCGTCGGTCAGTTTGTATTGCAGCGTGGTGCCCCAGTAATGCACGTTCCAGTTGTACCAGGTCAACGAGTTGGCGGACTTGCCGCCGCACAGCGTCAGCGTCTGAAAATCGCAGGGGATGATCTGATCGAAATCCTGCACCTTGTTCATCATGCCGATGCGCCACTGCAGCCGGCGATCGAGGAAGGAGCGGCTAAAGGTCAACCAACCCAGCCGGGTAATCGACTGCCCGCCAAAGCTCTCCTGCGACAGATCGGTCAGGCCGACGCGCGGATCCTGCAAGCGATCGCGGGTCAGGTTGTTGTCATGGTTGCGGTTGACGATATTGCCTTCGATCGCCGCGTCCGGAATGCCGGTCAGCGCCTGCAAATCCTGGCTGAAGGTCAGCGAAAACTGGTCGATATACGACGCCTGTTTATCGTGGTTGTAACCGCCACCGGCGTTATACGACAGCTGGCTGAGGTAGCCGAGATTATAGTGGAAGCCGTGATCCTCCAGGATCGGCCTGATCCCCAGCATATCCCCCAACAGCCCGGGCTGCGGCGGCTCAAAGCCGAGCGCCACCCCTTCCCATTTGGCGGTGGGGGCTTCGACGTCCTTGCCGGTTTGCAGCGTTTCCGCCTGCGCCTGGCTACAGAGCAGCGCCAGCGCCAGCGCCGCCAGGGTCATGGAACGAGGTAATAAGCTTTTCATCATTATTATATTTCTCCGCATAACGGCTGACTGCGGGCAACAGCATTCCCTGGGAGAGAATTTCCCATCATGAACAGCAGCGAATAACGTTAGGTTAACGCCCGGCGCTTGCCGCCGGGCTGAAGGGTTAGCGTCGGTCTTTCAGGCTGGCGCCGTTGCTGTGGATCACATCGCGGTACCAATAGAAACTCTTCTTGCGGCGGCGCTCGAGGCTACCGTTGCCGGCATCGTCCCTGTCGACGTGAATGAAGCCGTAGCGCTTCGACATTTCGGCCTTCGAAGCGCTGACCAGATCGATCGGCCCCCAGCTGGTGTAGCCCATCACCTCGACGCCGTCGTCGATCGCTTCCGCCACCTGCACCAGATGATCATTGAGGTAGTTGATGCGGTAATCGTCGGTGATGCTGCCGTCGGCCTCGACGCGGTCTTTGGCGCCCAGCCCATTTTCGACGATGAACAGCGGTTTCTGATAGCGGTCGTACAGCACGTTGAGCAGGTAGCGCAGCCCGATCGGGTCGATTTGCCATCCCCACTCCGAGCTGGCCAGATGCGGGTTCGGCACCATATCGAGAATGTTGCCGCGCGCCGTCTCATACTGCTCCGGGTCGGCGGTGACACAGCCGCTCATGTAATAGCTGAACGAGATAAAATCGATGGTTTCACGCAGCGTTCGCCGATCTTCCTCGGTGATCGCCACCTCAATGCCGTTTTCACGGAAGAAGCGTTGCATATAGGCCGGGTAATAGCCGCGCGCCTGCACGTCGCCGAAGAACAGCCAGTCGCGGTTTTGCCGCTGGGTTTCCAGCAGATCTTCCGGCTTGCAGCTCAGCGGATACAGAATGCCGCCCAGCAGCATGTTGCCGATTTTGCCCTCCGGCACGATCTCGTGACAGGCCTTCACCGCTTTGGCGCTGGCCACCAGCTGATGGTGGATCGCCTGATAGATGGCGCTCTTGTCGCTCTCCGGCGGCAGACCGACGCCGGTGAAAGGCGCGTGCAGCGACATGTTGATCTCGTTGAAGGTCAGCCAGTGTTTGACCTTGTGCTTGTAACGTTCGAACACCGTGCGCGCGTAGCGCTCGAAGAAGTCGATGGTGCGCCGATCGCCCCAGCCGCCGTAGCGTTTCACCAGGCCGTAAGGCATTTCATAGTGCGACAGCGTGATCAGCGGCTGAATGTCGTACTTCGCCATCTCGTCGAACAGCCGATCGTAAAACGCCAGCCCGGCTTCGTTCGGCGTCTCTTCGTCGCCCTGCGGGAAAATGCGCGTCCAGGCGATCGAGGTGCGCAGGCATTTGAAGCCCATCTCGGCGAACAGCGCGATGTCTTCCGGATAGCGATGATAGAAATCGATCGCCACGTCCTTGATGCCGCTGTCGCCCGCCGTACGCGGCGTGATGGCGCCGAAGATGCCCTGCGGCTGCAGATCGGAAGTCGACAGCCCCTTGCCGTCGGCCTGATACGCGCCTTCAACCTGGTTCGCCGCTACCGCGCCGCCCCACAGAAAATGTTGCGGAAACTTGCCGTTCATCGCTTGCTCCTCAATTAGCGTAATAAAGTCAGCAGCGGCGCCTGTTCCTGCACCGGAGACAGGCCGCTGGTCAACACGTCCACGTAATCATCGCTGTTGCTGATGATGATCGGCGTGGTGGTGTCATAGCCGGCGGCTTGGATCGCCGCCTGGTCGAACTCGATCAGCAGATCGCCCGGGGCGACCCGCTCGCCTTCCCGCACGTGGGCGGTGAAATGCGCCCCGTCCAGCTTCACGGTATCGATGCCGACGTGAATAAGAATCTCCGCGCCGTCGTCCGATTCGATGCCGATGGCGTGTTTGGTTTTGAACAGTGACGCCACGCTGCCGCTCACCGGCGCCACCACGCGCCCCTGCTGCGGCGCGATCGCCACGCCTTTCCCCAGCAGACCGCTGGCGAAGGTCGCGTCGTTCACCTGATCCAGCGGCACGATGTCGCCGGCGATCGGGCTGAGGATGGCCTGCTTACGGTTAAGCGGCGCGGCGGCTTCAGGCTGCGCCGCGTCTTCCGCCGGCGCAACGCCGAACAGATAGCTGGCCAGCGCGGCGAACACGAACGACAGCAGGGTGCCACCGATCGCGCCCCATACCGTGGCGTCAATGCCGCCGCCGGGGATGATCTGCGCGAAGGTGAACACGCTCACCAGGCCGAACGAGTAAACCGAAGTATGGAAGTAGCCGATCACCGCGCCGCCCAGCGCGCCGCCGATGCAGCCGAAGATGAATGGGCGTTTGTTCGGCAGCGTGACGCCATACACCGCCGGCTCAGTGATGCCGAAAATCCCGGCGCCGATGGCCGAAGCGGACAGCGCCCGCAGTTTGGCGTCGCGGGTGCGCAGCATCACGCCCAGCGTGGCGCCGACCTGCCCCATCACCGCCGGCAACAGCAGCGGCACCATGGTGTCGCGCCCCAGCACGCTCAGGTTGTTGATCATCAACGGCACCAATCCCCAATGCAGGCCGAAGATCACGCATACCTGCCACATCGCCCCCATAAAGGCGCCGGCGATGATCGGGTTAAAGGCGTAAATGCTCTGATAGCCGTTGGCCAGCAGGTGGCTGAGCCAGGTTGCCGCCGGGCCGATCAGCAGGAAGGTCAACGGCACGGTGATCGCCAGGCACAGCAGCGGCGTGATGAAATTGCGCAGCGCGCTGTGGATCACCCGGTTAAACAGCGGCTCCAGGCGGCAGGACACCCAGGCCGCGAAGATGATCGGGATCACCGACGAGCTGTAGTTGATGAAGGTCAGCGGAATGCCGAAGAAATACTCGCGCACCGCGCCCGGCTGCTGCGCCGCTTCGAAGGCCGCTATCATCAGCGGATGCGTCAACGCGCCGCCGATCGCCATGGTGACGAACGGGTTGCCGCCGAATTTTTTCCCGGCGGTGTAGCCGAGCATGATCGGGAAGAAGTAGAACAGCGCGTCGCTGGCGGCGAACAGCATTTTGAAGGTGCCGCCGCTCTCCAGCAGCCAGCCGCAGGCCAGGCTCAGCGCCAGGAAGCCTTTCAGGATCCCCGAAGCGGCCATCACCCCGAGCAGCGGGGTAAAAATGCCGGACACCAGATCGATAAAGCGGCTGAGCAGGTTGTCTTTTTTGCCGCCCGCGTCGTCGCTCGGCGCGCCTTCGGCCAACCCGCCGACCCGATTGACCGCGTCGAACACCTCCGCCACGTGGTTGCCCACCACCACCTGGAACTGACCGCCGCTCTCCACCACCATGATAACGCCCGGATTTTTCTTCAGCGCTGCCGCGTTGGCGCGATTGTCGTCGCGCAGCTTGAAACGCAGGCGGGTAGCGCAATGCACCAGGCTTTTCACATTGTCGCGGCCACCGACGCCGGCCAAAATCTCACTGGCTAATGTGTCATATTTCATACTGTTATCCTTAGACTTCGCGTTCTGCCGCTCCCCGCCCCGCACTGGCCTGGCGCTGAGGCGAAATTCGGCGCAAAAAAAAACCTAAACCTCGCGGCCTCTGCCCCATCGGGGAACAGAAACGCGAGGTTTAGGTTTTGCCTGCCGTAGCAGTAACAACCCTAAATCGGTTGAGTTATGACGTTAACACCGCGGATTTTGCCGGGGCAAGCCTTTGCGTCGGCAAATTGCCGAACTGTGATCGGGCGGGCAAAACCGACCTGAGGTATCAAATAAGGCCTGTCGCCCTCTATCGGCTTCAGCACAGCAGTGATATATCGCGCAGGCGGAATAGAGAGGGGGCGGAATATCGCCCGCCTCAGGCCCAAAAAACATAAGATTAACTAACCAAATAATTCACTATCAAGCGAAAGCAAAGCGCTCGTCCATCCACTGTCAATCCCCGCTTTTTTAGCCACAATCGGCAATCAATAAGGCAAATAGATCGCCAAGCTTGATTGCACATCGTTAACATTCCACGATATTCACCTGCGCAAAAATCACCATGCGCAATTGATAATGGTGAAAGAAACATCAGAATGACTAATTAAAACGACTGGACAAAAGTCACGCGGGCGATTATTACTGGTCAACGCGTAATCGATTGTAAGGATGACAGCGACCATGACGTTGCGGACTGAGTTGGGACGGATTCTGATCACCGGCGCCGGCGGCCGGGTAGCCACGGCGTTTCGCCAGGCGATGGGCAATCGCTACGCGCTGCGGTTGGCGGAAAGGGATGTCAGCCTGCTGCACGATCTGCAGCCCGGCGACGAAGTCATCAGCTTCAACATCGCCGATCTCGACGCCTGCCGCGCGGCCTGCGCCAATATCGACACCGTGTTGCACCTGGCGGCCGATCCCTCCCCCGATGCCGACTTTTGCGGTTCGTTGATGGACAACAACATTCTCGGCACTTTCAATATCTTCCGCGCGGCGAAAGACGCCGGCTGCCGCCGGGTGGTGTTCGCCAGCAGCGCGCAGGCGGTGGAAGGCTATCCGCTCGATTACCAAATCCGCCCGGATGACGCGCCGAAACCGAAAAACCTGTACGGCGCCAGCAAGGCGTTCGGCGAAGGCATCGCCGCCTACTTCGCCCATCAGGAAGGGCTTTCCGCCCTGTCGGTGCGCATCGCCAACTTCACCACCCTCAGCCCGGGCGATCGGCTCAGCGCCCGCGACATGAGCGCGTTTCTCAGCCATCGCGACGCCGCCGATCTGCTGGAGCGCTGCATTCGTGTCGAAGGGGTGCAATATGCGGTGGTGCACGGGGTTTCCAATAACCGCTACACGCGTTTATCGCTGGAAGAGACCCGTCGCCTGCTCGGCTACGCCCCGCAGGACGATGCGTTCAGCCTGCTCGGCTTTGAGTGAGCGCGGCGGGGAACCCCGCCGCACGCTGTCGTTTTTAACCGTTGGCGTAGGCCACTTTTTCGGCCTGACGGTGGGTGAACAGCACCAGCAGCAGCGCCAATCCGGCAATAATCGCCCCCATCACCGGTACGAAGCTGTATCCCAGCCCGGCGGAGACTACCGCGCCACCGGCGGCGGCGCCCAGCGCATTGCCCAGGTTAAAGGCACCGATATTGACCGAAGACGACAGCCCCGGCGCTTCACTGGCGACACGCATCACGCGCATCTGCAGCGGCGGCACCACGGCAAAGGTCGCCGCGCCCCAAATCACCATGCTGACTGCGGCGCCGATTTCACTACGCGCCAGGAACGGGATCACCAGCATAATGACCACCAGCAGCAACAGGAAACCCTTCAGCGTCGCGCTTTCGGAGCGGTCGGCGAACTTGCCGCCGAGGTAGTTGCCGATGGAGAAACCGACGCCGATCAACACCAGCATGGACGTCACGAACAGCGGTGTCGCATCGGTGATGTGCTGCAACACCGGCGAGATATAGGTATAGAGCGTGAACATCGCGCCCGCGCCCAGCACGGTCGTCAGCAAGGCGGACAGCACCTGAGGGCGCACCAATACCGACAACTCGCGTTTCACATCCGGACGCGCGCCGGCGCTGCCTTGCGGCAACGAGAACCACAGCCCCAGCATGGCGATCACGCCCAGCCCGGCCGTCGCCAGGAACGACATGCGCCAGCCGATGGTTTCACCCAGCCAGGTCGCGGCGGGCACCCCGCCGATATTGGCGATGGTCAGGCCCATAAACATGGTCGCCACGGCGCTGGCCTGTTTCTCCTTCGGCACCACGCTGGCGGCCACCACCGATCCGAGGCCAAAGAACGCGCCGTGGTTCAGGCTGGTGATGATGCGCGACAGCATCAGGGTGGTGTAGTCAGGCGCAACGGCCGACAGCACGTTACCCAGAGTAAAGATCGCCATCAGGAAGATCAGCGCGCTTCTGCGTGCCCGGTGAGAAAGCAGCAACGTCATCAGCGGTGCGCCGACCATCACGCCGACGGCGTAGGCGCTGATCAACATGCCGGCCATCGGGATGGAGACGTCCACCCCTTTGGCGATGGTCGGCAGCAACCCCATAGGGGAAAACTCGGTCGTGCCGATGCCGAACGCCCCCACCGCCAGGGCTAATAAGGGAAAGTTAATTTTCATTCAACAACTCCGGTTAACCGCTGCCGAAGCGCGGGAAAGTTAAGATGCCAAAAGTATGACATTGATCACACCAAAGATAAGCAGGCGGGAGGCTAAAAGACTTTTGCGATTTTGTTAAAAATCGTGGGGAAAAACAGCAGCCGACTCTATCCCAACCACGCGCCGACAGGCAATAGCCGCCGTCGCCCGAGCGCACATCGGGTTCATTCCCGCCGCCTGCGGCAAGCCGGCGGCCACCGCAACTATTGAACACAGAGCAAAAGTGTTTTGTTATTGTGCGCGTTTTTAGAATTAAACGACGAAATATAATGGCCTCAGTAAAACATCAATGCCCTACGGCCCCATTCACACAGAGGGAAGCGCCATGCTTTTTGACTCGTATTCTTTAAACGGTTTATCGCTGAACAATCGCATCGTCATGCCGCCCATGACCCGCTCTCGGGCCGGCGCCGGCGACGTCGCCACCGACATGATGGCTGAATATTATGCCCAGCGCGCCAGCGCCGGGCTGATCGTCAGCGAAGGCACGCAGATTAGCCAGCAAGGCCAGGGTTATGCCTGGACGCCCGGCATTTACACCCCGGAACACATCGCCGGTTGGAAAAAAGTCACCGACGCCGTACATCAGGCCGGCGGCAAGATCTTCGCGCAGCTTTGGCACGTCGGCCGCGTGTCGCATACCATTCTACAGCCTGGCCACGCCGCGCCGGTCTCCTCCTCCGCTATCCAAGCCGATGGGGTCAAGGTATTTGTGGATGTCGAAGGCCGCGGGCCGGAACATGGCGTGGGTGAAATGGTGCAACACTCCGCACCGCGCGCCTTAACGCGGGAAGAAATTCCGGCGATCGTCAATGACTACGCTCAGGCGGCCCGCAACGCCATCGCCGCCGGTTTCGATGGCGTAGAGCTGCACGGCGCGAATGGCTATCTGATCAATCAGTTTATCGACTCGCGGGAAAACCAGCGCGACGACGAATACGGCGGTTCACTGCAAAATCGCCTGCGTTTCCTGCGGGAAGTGGCGCAGGCGGTAGCGGACGCCATCGGCAAAGAGAAACTGGGCGTGCGCCTGGCGCCGCTGACCACCCTGATGGGCTCGCAGGACGATACCCCGGAAGCCACCTATCTGGCGGCGGCCAGCGTGCTGAACGATATCGGCGCCGCTTACATTCACATCGCCGAAGCGGACTGGGATGACGCCCCGGTGATGCCGGCGGCGTTCAAAGAATCACTGCGCCTGATTTTCCGCGGCACGCTGATTTACTCGGGCAAATACACGCGTGAACGCGCTGAAGAAGCGCTGGCCAAAGGCTGGGCGGATCTGATCGGCTTCGGCCGCCCGTTCATCGCCAACCCGGATCTGCCTCACCGCCTGCAACACGGGCTGGCGCTGAATGCGCCCATTAAAGAGAAATTTTTCGGCGGCAGCCGGGAAGGCTACACCGATTACCCGGCGATCGGGTAACGCTCGCCGACAACGCCGGCTCAAGCCGGCGTTATTTTTTTCTGTGCTTCGATCCAGTCAAGAAATTGCATCATTCTGTCGCTAAAATCCGCGTCATTCGCCTCCCCTGCCGCGTGCGCTAACCAATAGTCCATTTCATCGCGCTGCTCTGCATAAAGCGCCAACAGCTGATCGGCATAGTCGGTTAGCGTTATCGGCCAGAACGGGCTCCCCTCGGCGCGCAACATATTGGTGGCGCGGATCAGCTTTCTGGCCGCTTCGCGCTTTAAGCGCCTCTCATCCGATACCGTCCTTGCCTGCAGCAGTTGCTCCCGATAACGCGCCAACGCGGGCCGTAAATCAGCATTGACCGCCAGCGCGATGCGCCGATCGGGACGAAACAGCGAAAAAGCGGCGGACACGTCTTCGCCCCACAGGCATCGGCAGTGATGCTTCAGCCAAAATCCCCAGGAATCGTGATGCTCCGGCGCCAACGCTTCATCAACGCTGCCGATGTCAAAGTCGACCTTGCTCACGATCCGCTGCTCCAACTGAAAGGCTTGCCGCCACGCCTCAAGGCGCTGCAACGCCCCGCTATCGGCCGGCTTTATGAGCAACAGCGTGATGTCCAGATCGGACACGCCGGGAAGGGCTTCGCCGCGCGCGACGCTGCCGTAGAGGTAAATGCTGTGGATGAGCGCCGGGAATTGGCGCGGCAGCCCCGCCGTCAGCGCCTCCAGCAACGGGATAAAGGCCTGCTGCAGCGGAAATGCCGTCACCGTGGGAATCAACGCCACCTCATCCCCTCCCGCTGCGCACTTTGCCCGCGCGCAGTTCGATGTTCCGCTGCAGTTCGCGCAGCCCGCCGGCCAGGAAGCAGGCTTCCGCCAGCACGAACAGCGGGCCGATGATAAGGCCCGTCACGTCGTCCATAAACGCCGGTTTTCGCCCCTCCCAGAAATGCCCGACAAACTGAAACAGCCAGCCGATGACGAAGCCGCCGATGCCGATGCTCAACCACGCCGCCGTCGACAGCGACGCCATCCAGGCGCCGAACACGAGGCACAGCAGCAGCAACGCCAGCATCATGATGCCAAGGCGCAGGTTCAGCCGCAGGTAATAGAGCGCCGAGACGATAACCGCCGCGCAGGCCGGCGAAAATGGCAGCCCTCCCGCGCCCCACGCCGGCCGGGAGAGCAGCGCCAGCAGGCTGATGACGATCAGGGGGATACCGATAAAATGCGTGGCGATATTGCGCGCATCGCGGTGATAGGCGGCATAAGCGGCAAGGTGATCTTCCAGACTTCGCATGTTGACCTCCGGTATGTGCGGCCTTCGTCGCCGAACGCGCGCAGCCGCATGCGGCTGCCCTTACCCATAGCTTAGCGCGGGATCACCAATACCGGTTGACCGATCTCATCCAGCAGGCCACGCGTGACGGAAGCGTTCAGCCAGCGCCCCAACGAAGACAGGTGGCGGTGCGAGATGATCAACAGATCGCAGTTGAACAGCGCCATCTGTTCCGGGATCACCTCGATGGGCGACCCCGCGGCCAGCAAGCCCTGGGCATTGAAGCCCTGCTGTTTCAGCGCCCGCGTCACCTGCCCGACCTGCTTTTCCGCCAGCGCTTCTTCCCGTTGGGCGGCGGGATACTCCTCGCGCTCATCGCTGTCGAAACGCAGGCCGCTGCGGCTGAGCGTGAAGGCATTGTCCACCACCGTCAGCACAATTACGCCGCCGATGCTGCCTTGCAGGCGCGCCATAAATTCCAGGGCGTTGCCGCTGTGTTCAAAGCAGTCCACCGCCAATAACACTCTCTCAATCATAACCATCCTCACTCGCCCGAGTTAAATCGCGCCCTTGAAATTGGCTTCGCCCTTTTTCCAATAACCTTTGGCAAACAAGGCGGCGCGGGAAATGCCCATTTCGTTGATAAAACGCGCCTTCAGATAGGCGGCGATCTGGTGCTCGCAGGCCAACCACACCTGTCCTTCGCCGGCCGGCAGCTCGCAATGGCTGACGGCCTGCACCAGCGGGCTGTTCATCACGCTGTCGAAATGTCGGGTGCGGATTTGCCAGCTGTTCACCTGCAAAAAGGAGCAATCGACGTCCTGGATCTCCTGCGCATCGCCCACCTCGGCGAACCACAGCACCGGCAACGGGGCGGAGAGCGAGGCGAGAATAGTGCGCATGGCGGGCAGCGCGGTCTCATCACCCAGCAACAGCAGCCAGCGAGTTTGCGGCAACAGCCGAAAGCCGCCGGAGCAAGGGCCGGCGAACCCCAGCTTGTCGCCCGGCATCGCGTCGCGCGCCCAGTTCGACGCCGGACCTTCGCCGTGCAGCACCATGTCGATATCGAAGGTGCGAGCGAGTTTGTCGATGCCGCTCAGGGTGTAGGCCCGCCCGGCCAGCGTATCGCGCCACGGGAAGAACACCTTGACCCAGCTGGCCGGCTCCTGCGCGCGCGGATCGGCGATAAACTTATCCACATCGTCGCCGCTCAACGTGATGCGCCTGATCCGAGCGGTGACTTGCCGCACGGCGCTCACCCGGGCCTCCCGTTTGCGGCGGGTGTCCCTTTCCAGCATCTCGTCGACAATCTTATTCAGCGTGTTGTGCATCAGCCTTCTCCTGTGGCGCCGCAGACGGGTAGGTGAGTTCCCAGCCGCCGCCCAGCGCTCGATAGATATTCACCACGGCGATCGCCGTCTCCTCCTCTGAAACAATTTGCGCGGACTGCAGATCCAGCAGCGCGCGCTGCGTGCTCAGGACGTGGATAAAATCGCTGGCGCCGTTCAGATAGCTGTCGCGCGCCAGCGCAAACGCGTGTCGGTTGGCGGCCAGCGCTTCGGCCAGGTGCATCTGGCGGCGCTGTTGGGCGCGATAGCCGGAAAGCGCGTCGTCGATCTCGTGCCAGGCGCGCAGCACCGTTTGCTGGTAGGCGATGGCCATTTCCTGCTGGCGATATTCGCTCAGGCGCACCCGCTGGGTGATTTTCCCTCCGTCGAACAGCGGCAGATACAGGGCGGGGCCGATAGCGAAGGTATGCGTGGACCAACTGCCCATATCCGACAAGGCCAATGCCTGGTAGCCCGCGTTGCCGGTCAGCGTGATGCGCGGGTAGTAGTCGGCGGTGGCGACGCCGATCTCGGCGGTCGCCTGATGCAAACGCGCCGCCGCTTCGCGAATATCCGGCCTGCGCAGCGCCAGATCCGACGGCACCCCCATCGGCACCGCGCGCGCCAGCGTCGGCAGCGGCCCCGGCGGCGACAGCATCGCGTTCAGCGCGCCCGGCCGCTCGCCCAACAACAGGCCGATGGCGTTAATCAGCCGTTCTTGCCGGTCGGCCAACGTCGGCAGCAGGGCATCCACCTGCGCCAACTGCACCTGCGCCTGATCGATATCCAGTTCGTTGCCCGCGCCGCTTTGATAGCGGCTTTGCGTCAGCTGCAGCGTGCGCAGCGCCGTAGCACGGTTTTCCTGCGCCACCGCCAGCTGCTGCTGCGTGGCGCGCAGGCGCAGATAGTCGCTCGCCACCTCCGCCGTCACCGACGTCAGCAGCGCGCGCCGATTCTCCTGCGAAGCGGCGAAGCCGGCGCGCGCGCTTTCCGAGGCGCGGCGCAGCTTGCCCCACATGTCCAGCTCCCAGGAGGCGCTGAAGCCGCCGCGCCAGAGGTTGTAATCCGCCTCTCCGCCGTTGCCGGACGGATCCATGCTGCCCACCGAGGTGGCGCGCTGGCGCTGATAGGCGCCGTCCAGGCTCAGATCCGGCATCAGCGCCGCCTCTGTCGCGCCCAGCAGGGCGCGGCTCTGCTGCAGGCGCGCCGTGGCGAGCTGCAGATCCAGGTTGCCGGCCGCCACGCGCTGCACCAGCTGCGACAGCGGCACATCGTTGAATATCGACCACCAGGCCACCGGCAGCGCCCCGCCGCCGGCCTGCTCACCCCAGCTCTCGGGCAGCGCGCTCTGCGGCCGAGCGTAGTCCGGCCCTACCGCCCGGCAGCCGCTCAGCGCCATCAACAGCAGCGGGATCACGGCTCTGTTCATTGCAGGCCTCCGTCCAACGTATTGATGCTGACGTCCGCAGACATGCCAACGCGCAGGGCGCTCAACAAGGCGGCATGCTCTTTGTTGATATCAAATACAATTTTCACCGGGATGCGCTGCACGATCTTGGTGAAGTTGCCGGTGGCGTTCTCCGGCGCCACGGCCGCGAAGCTGACGCCGGAAGCCGGCGCGATGCTGTCCACCTGCCCTTTCAGCGTTTGGCCGGGAAAGGTATCGATATGGATGTCTACCGACTGCCCGTGCGCAATGTTTTCCAGCTGGGTTTCCTGGTAGTTGGCGATGATGTACAGCTTGTCCTGCGGCACGATGGCCAGCAGCGCATCGCCCGGTTTGACGAACTCCCCGACCCGCAGGCTTTTCTTGCCAATCACGCCGCCGATCGGTGCGGTGATGCGGGTGTAAGACAGGTTCAGTTCGGCCATCGCTTTCTTGGCCTGCGCCAGCATCAGCTCGGCATCGCTGTCCGCCAGCTTGGCCTGCAGCACCTGCTCCATGTTTCGCGCCGCTTTGAGCGTCGCCTCCGCCTGCGCCACGTTGGCGGAAAGCGTGTGCACGCGCGTTGTCGCCTGCTGCGCCGCCTGCTGCGACCCCGCGCCGCTACTGGCCATTCTCTGGTAGCGGTTCTGCTCCTGACGCGCAAACGCCAGCTCCGCCTGCGCCGCCTGCCGCTCCGCCAGCGCGGCGGCGATCAGCGCGCTCTGCCGGTTGAGGTTGGCCCTGGCGTCGTCCTGCCGGGCGCGGGCGGATTGCTCCTGCGCCGTCGCCTGCGCAAGGGCAACGTTGAATTCACGCGGATCGATCACCGCCAGCAACTCCCCCTGTTTAACCCACTGGTTGTCCCTGACCAACACCTGCGCAATTTCACCGGCAATCTGCGGAGAAATACGCGAGATATCGGCGCGAATATAGGCGTCGTTGGTATTCTGCTGTGTCTCTTTAATAAAAAACTTATTCATTAATAACCCCAGCGTAATGACGGTAACCGCCAATACGGCGACGGCGACTTTTTTGTTAGCCATAAAAGTGACTCCACTTAATATTTATTTCTGATGATAAAATGTCAGGCGGCGACCGAACGCGGCGGATAAATACGGGTCGGCATAACTAAAATCAGCGCGGTCAGTAATAACGCCAGGCCGGCAACCAACAGATAAAGATCGGCGCTGGCCAGCACGTGGCCCTGCCGGGCGGCAAGCTGCGCCAGCTGCTCCGCCGACCCCGATGCGCTGTTGTAGGCCGAGCCAAAACCGTCGGCGATCGTGCCGGCGTGATAGTCCCCGCGCTGTCGGCTGAGCAGCGCGATGGCGCCGCCGGCCGCGGTGGCGGCGAAGCCCTTCACCGCGTTAAACCAGGCCGCCGCAAACGGCCCGTCGGTCGGCAACAGCCCACCGGTCGCCTGCATCAGCAGGGGGATGATCGCCATCGGTTGCGCGACCGCCTGCAACAGCGCGATAACGCGAAACGTCTCGCCGTTCCATTCCGGCGTCAGCTGGGCGGCCAGCACGCAGGCGGTGGCCATCAACAGCAGGCTGATCGCCAGTACCCAGCGGCAATCCACCCGCGGCGCATTGCAAATAATGGCGACAATCGGCAGCGTAATTAATTGCGGCAACGCCACCCACAGCATTAAGTCGGAAGTTTGTTCCTGACGATAGCCCTGAATCGCGGATAAATATCCCGACGTAATATTGACCAGCGACACCATAATTAACAGCACGCCACCCAGCGTAATTAAGGAGAAAGACAAATTCCTTTTGCTTAATAGCTGCAAATTAAAAAAAGGCAGCGGGTGATACCATTCGTTAATCAGAAATAACGCCAATAATCCGCCGCCGCCCAATAATAAAACGTAGATCAGCGGCGAGTTCAGCCAGTCGAGCCGCTCCCCCTGTGAAATGCCCACCGTCAGCATGCCGAGCGCCATGCCGCCGAGCAGCAGGCCGCGCCAGTTGAACTGCCGCAGGCGCTCCAGCCGCAGCGGATCCTGCGGCAGACCGTAGCCGATACACACAGCGGCAATCGCCATCAGCGGCAGGTTCCAGTAGAAGTACCCACTCCAACCCCAGTGAAAGGCGAAAGCGGCGGCGGTGGCGCCCAGCGTAGCGCTCCAGGCCGAGACCCAGCCGTAGGCGCCCAGCCCCAACACCTTGATCAGCGGCGGCATAAAACGCAGCACCACCGTCATCAGCATCGGCGGCAACGCGCCGCCGGCGAAGCCCTGCAGGCTGCGCACCGCCAGCAACACGCCATACGGTTCTCCCAACCAGGGCGTCAGCAGCCCGCCGGCCAGGTAAATGCCGCACATCGTCAACGCCACCCGGCGCAACGAAAAGGTCGGCCAAAAACAGGGTGTGAACCCGGAACCGATCACAAAGCCGGTAACGTAACAGGTGGTCAGCCAACTGCCGGCATCGAAACTCAGCAGCATGCCGCCCTGTATATCCGCCAGCGCGAACTTGCTGGCGTTTTCCCCCACGCCGCTGGCCATCACCGCCAAAAACACGCCGAACAACCCCAGCCAGGTGCGGCCGTTGATTTCGCCGGCGCTGGCGAGCCACCGATTTTTGTGGTGCGGCGTAACAGACACCTCAACCATTCCCCACTCCTGCTGTTTCAGCCTCAATCTTTGTTGTCGTGGGCAGTATCCGGACTTATTTCGATTGTTTAAAATGAAATGATGTAATTAACTAGTTGCACAAAACGCAATCCATTGAGCGCACCACCACCGGAGAGGCCATGCCGCAAAAAATTGATTTCAACCTGATCTATGCGCTGAATCTGCTGCTGGAAGAAGGGAGCGTGAGCGGCGCCGCCGAGAAGATGAATCTGAGCGCGCCGGCGATGAGCCGCATTCTGGGGCGCATCCGCCGGCAGTTCGACGATCCGATCATGGTCAGGGCCGGCAAGCATCTGGTGCCGACGCCGCGCGCGCTGGAGTTGAAACGCCAGCTCGGCGAGATCATCGAGCAGGCCGCCGCGCTGATCGCACCGAATGATGCGTTCGAACCCGGCAAGCTGACCCGAACCTTCACCATTCGCGCCAACGACATTTTTATCGGCGCGCTGGCGGGCGGCTTGCTGGAGACGCTGCGGGACATGGCGCCGTTAAGCGGCCTGAAGTTTATCGCTGAAAGCGACGGCGAGGATGACGCGCTGCGCAGCGGCAAGGTGGATCTGGTGATCGGTTCCTCGCGCGACTGGCACCCGGAAATCAAGACGCAGAGCCTGTTCACCAGCACCTTTCAGGCGCTGGTGCGCCCTGGGCACCCAATCATCGGCCGGGTAACGCCCGAAACCCTGACTCATTACCCGCATATCAGCGTCTCCCGCCGTGGGCGCACGCAGGGGCCGATCGACGACGCGCTGCGCGATCTCGGCCTGCAGCGCAACGTCGCCCTGACCCTGCCGGGCTTCCATTCGGCGATGATGCTGACCATGAAATCGGACTTTATCCTGCCGCTGCCGCGCCACGTGCTGCAAGGGGTGAGCAACATCCACCTGCCGTTGGCGGAGATCGAGCTGCCGCTCGAGCTGGAGTCGGTGTTTATCGTGCAGGCCTGGCACCCGCGCCTGGATCGCGATCCGGCGCATCGCTGGCTGCGGCAGACCATCAAGCAGTTCTTTTTGCAGCGGGAGTGAGGGGGTTAGGGGTTGGGGAGAAGAGACGCTCGCGGCAGAACCCAAATACGCCTGCCAGATAAGCCGGTAATATGGCATTTTGCCGAAGCCCTGCGCATACTCAGACGTCTTGGGTAAACCGAGCGGCGCGGGCAATGGCATCGATGTTCCATTTCGCCAAGCACGAAACAGAAAGGAACTCATGCGCAGGGAGGCGAAAATGACCAAAGTGTATTATTGGAAAAGTCAGGCGTGGGGCGTGACTTACTTTTTTATCGCGCTTTATTACATCTATTCTTTCCAGGACATGGTGAATATCGCACTTTCGTTGATCCTCTCCATCCTGAGCTTTTTACTGTATCCCTGTGCTAAAAAAGGCACTGAAACGGCCGCCCTGCAGTTCACGAGTGAAGAATTTTGGCACCGCGGACTGTTCGCCGATACCATAGGCAAAAATGGCGTGCTGATCCTGTATTATGCATTCTGTTATGTCATGGCCCTGCCGCTGGGCGCCCTGTATCTGCTTGCCCTGTTTCTCAGAAATAAAAAGGCCGCGTAAGCGGTTTTTACGTCAACGGCTTACTGCCTCATAGTCCTTCTTCATGAACGTTTCTTCTACCCACGCAAGCTGCACTAACACAAAGCGAAAGAAGCAAACTCACTCTACCGGAGCCGACAATCACAGAGGAGGTTGGGAGATATTGATTGGCGAGATCACAGGAGTCGCATAAGAACGTCAATATCGTGATACTAAAAGGATTATTTATCATGGATAATTAAGTAACCCCCATAAGCACCCCCAAATGCTTTTGCTTGCTCCTTTTTGTATAAAAAGCAGGCAACGAATGACTCGTGGATCTTGCGGATTTTACTCCATTTTTGATGCGGTAAATAGACTCACTTATCGCTTCAAAATGAATAGAGAGCACGCTCTTCTCGAGCTAACATCCCTGGATAGTGCTTCGCCACGATATCATTCATTTTCTCCACCAGATCCAAGCGTTTGAAAATTACATGCGCGGTACCTTTTTGAAAATAGCGGATACCAAACAGCTCATCCTCGTAACTCTGTTGACGAGGGTTATCTCGGATATACTCCATTAACCGCACAGAGATATCCCCACGATTGTCAGGAACGGGCTTACCATCCAACAGATACAACATTCGCTCCAAATCAACTAACTGGTCCCGCCGCCAGCCCCAACTTAAGCTGAATCCCCAACGGTTATGCGTGACCAGATTGTTAACAATGATTTTTTTGCCGAACATACAGGGACTGTTTGTTTTATATTCCCATGATAGTCCCCTGAAAACATTGATAACACCGCGCTCAAATACATCCTGTTTATTCAGATGTAGCTGTTCAAAAGTGCTGAGGATATTGTCTTCATTGATAGCTGGTAGGTCGCCCTCTTCCAAATTTTTATACCACTGCTCGCGAGCTTCAGCATCCATGAGAGCCAGCATGCCAGATTTCATCATCAGATCACGCCAAATACTGCGATCGATATTTTGGGTGATCAACTTTATAGCTTTGTCTGGCATTTCCATTAACCAGCAGTCATAGCGGCTTCCTTGTCTCATCGCCCACTCGCCAGCAGTCCCCCCACCAATTGAAGAAGTGAGTGAAGAAATTTCACTAAGCTGATAGATCAGCTGTTCTATCTGTTTCAGAGCGCTATCACGGCCAGCAACGACTCGCGCTACGCTGGTCGAGCAAATCACCTCGCTATGTTCAACTATTACTTCGGTTTCAGTTTGCATCATCGTAATCCTTACATAAAAGCAAACACGCCTACCAAATCAGTTAGACGTATTATGCAACAGATAAAAAGGGGATAAAGCTCAGGAAAGATAGTGTGGAAAGCGTTTCGCAAAACCTAGATGGCTAATAGCTTTATTGCCTATCGAATGCGAGCTTGCCCTCAAAAAACAAAATCTGCCAATCTGGGTGGGCAGGGCAGGTAATCAGCATGCCAGCAGTAATCCGGACAGGCTCATGTCTGTTTTTCGCCCCGGATAACTGAGGTGGTGGTCTGGTAACCCAGACGGGTCATCAGGCCGGTGGCTCGACGGGCACGGAGAATATCGATAGCCGTGATGAAGGGAGATTGTTCCTGGCAGGAGAACCCCCGGCGATCGATGCGAACCAGGTCGAACTTTTCCACCGTGAAATTCAACGCATCAGCCAGAGAGATACCGGCATCAATATGTTCGTGGATCACCGCGTCATCACTGAACTCGGTATCGTTAAGCGCCAATCCGTAATGCTGTTCCAGCAGATACGTGAGCATGGATTGCCAGACAATAACGGGTGATGGGCAAGCGTAAGCCGCCTGTTTCGGAGTGACAGGTAAGGTCTGCATGTGGGTTATCTCGTAGTTAGCTAGATGATCGATAGATATAAAAGGCGAAGATTTATGCAGTTGATTGGGGAGTAGGATAAATGGCGAGATACACATAACCGTGTGATCCCAGGCTATCGGCCTCACAGGTCAAGCCATTGCGGTACAACGTGACACAGTGCTGGTGGCGAGGGTTGAGCTCACCGGAGAGCAGCATCAGTTCCAGGTGGTTGATGAACTGCGGGAAAGTGTTATCTACATCTCGTAGCTGCGCGTCGCTGAAGGTCCCGCTGATATCGGCACGGTCGGCCAGAAAATGCAGTCGGTCGCCTTCCTGTACCAGGCGGGCGCCAAACTGCGGAGTGACGTTACGTTTAAGTCCCCAGACAGGGGCAATGATTGATGGCATCGTATCGCCCCCTATAACAAGCCGTGTTCAGCAAACGAATACACCGACATGCCGCCGACAATACAGTGATCCAGTACCCTGACCTCAACCAGAGCCAGCGCATCTTTAATCCTGCCGGTGATTTGCCGATCGGCAACACTGGGCTCAGCGTGGCCGGAAGGATGGCAATGCGCCAGAAGCACCGCAGCAGCATTGTGTTGCAGTGCCGCTTTCACGATTTCGCGGGGGTGGACTTCGGTACTGTTGATACTGCCGGTGAACAACGTTTCGTGGGCTAACAATCGATGCTGATTGTCCAGCCAGAGCACCATAAAGACTTCTCGCTCCAGCCTCGCCATTCGCAACCGCAACCAATCGCTGACGGTACCGGGTGAAGTGAATGAGGCTCCCGGCTCACGCAAATGGGCCTCCAGCAAGAACAGGGCGCGTTTGATAGTACGTTGTGTACTTAATGGCAGTTCAGTGACTGCAGGGGATAAGGTTAAGTTCATGATGTTATTCCCGTTGTTTTCAGTCGTTCATATGCATGATGGCGCTGTATTCAGGGCTCATTGAGCAGTAGCGCAGGAAACTGCTTGAAATAGGTCATCTCGGCTCCTTAATACAAAAAGCCCCATCGCGATCAGCGACAGGGCTCGAAGTGAGTAGCAGAATGATGGCGTTATTCAATTAGCTATTGGTGATCAACAAGGCGCTTGAGTGGTGATAACTGACTATTGCCTGATTTGATGTCGCATGATGTAGCCTTAGCATCAACCAATGCCTTCCCCAGGGCTGGGGCTAGCAATTTCGCAGGGTATTGGAAGCTGTACGCCAGAGGGACATGATCGAAGCTGCTGTCATTATGGTAGAAGTGAAAAACAAAGGTTCCAGTCTTGTGATCTAGCATTTTTGAAACAGCCTGTGCCAAATTAGCCGTCAGAAGGCTGTCCATCAACGTATCGGGATGATCGATACTGATGTTCATTTGATGAGCCCCTGCCGGGTAATACTGCAGGGTCATTCCCGTTGCCCCATCAGCCTTATCACCATAGATATCTTTCAGGTAATACAGGATATTCAAACGCGCTTCATCAGCGTTGCAGGTGAGCCTGAATTTCTCAGTAACTTTCCCCTTCTTCCCCGTGATGATAAATTCATCAACGCCATCCATAATACGGTCATGCTCAACCTGTACGCTGTCAGCCACCACATTCCGGTATTTTATCGGCTTGGGATCATAAGCCGCTGCGCATGCGGCCTGGCTCAACAGAGCGCTGACCAACAGGGTAAACATCATTATCATTTTTTTCATGTTCATCATCTCCTTGATAAAGATAACTTATTCCGAATCCGTTAGCGTAACGTAAATATTCCCGCCTGAGCGTACCTCTATCGTCAGCGGCTCTTTTGAGCCGGTATTCAGCAAAGCCTGAGCCTGATAAAAACGCCCTGCCACCTCCTCCTTGATATCTGTAATACGGATACAGTGCTCCTCTATGCCCTGACGCTGCAGGATTTTAGTGACCACCGGGCAAGCGCTTTGCGCCAGCCGTTCGGTACCCGATTGCGTTTTAAAATGATTACCGACCACGGCTGATAACACGGTGCAAATCAGCCATACCTGTAACAAGCGCCAGGGTTTCCCCTGACGCTCGTCACGTTGCCGCAGGTAAACCATCGGTAGCAGGAACCATCCCAGTGAAGGCGCAGTTTTCTCCTGTTTAAACAGGCTCAATCGGTCGAGGAGCACCCAGACCAGGGAGCAAAGCATATAAAGACCCAGCGCAACTTTCTGTGGGAGGAAGATAGCGGAGAGACCCCAGATAACAGGAAGGCCAATGGATAAACACCAGGCGTAGGTGTCCTGTTTGAAAAACGGATAAGGTTTCAACATAGAGAAATATTCCTTTATTAATAATTAATTAGAAAACAGTGGGATTGAACGACCTCCCCCGCGAGGGGATCGTATCGGGATGTAAAGAGGAGGGATAATCGTTAGTGAAGATCAATAAACCGAAACCGATCGTTGAAATCTATCGTTAAAAACGATCATTAATATTTATTTAATAGTCAAAAACTATAACAAATCTATATTCGATCGGCGAAACAGATCGAACACAACGCAGGTTTCTCGGCATACGTTAAAAGAAGCGATGCCAAAGCAATTTGGCCAGAGAGATCAATCGATAACGGATCCGTGTTAACCAGGCTCTGAGTGTGTGAGACTCCAGCAGGGCCTCCACGCTGTTGTCAAAGATTTCACCCACAACACGGGCAAAGCCCTCCTGTGCCGTGGTGGTCACCTTCTCCGTCCGATACACAGGCTCAAGCTGACTGGTAACTGCACTACTGGCTTTATCGGGTAAAATGGTGATGAGGGTTTCGACCCACTGAGATATGTTGAAACCTTCAGAGGCAGAAACCGCCAAAACAGGATGAATGGGAGAAAATAAGGTATTCACCTGGGTCACTTTCTCCTGTAGATTCTGCCGCTGCCGTAGAGAGGGCTGGTGGGTTGCAGTATTCCATTCTCGGCAAGGCTCTATTTTATCGGCCTGGCTGAGGACAAACAGAAAGTGGGCAGGATCTGCGCCTTGGGAAACCAACTGCTGGTAACACCGGATATCGTCATTCCATGCGCGGTCATCAGCTTTCAGCACCCAGACGATCAGGTCCAGCCTATTCAACCAGTGTTGGTACAAATGGGCATACATCTTATCAAGCATGGGTGTTTCACCGATCCCTGGGAAATCAACAATGTTGAGAGCATACAGACCCTCAGAGGTTCTGTACTGTTGAGCAAGACGGGTCCCCCCCTTCACCGCATCCACATTGGCAGGAGGAGACGTAAAAAGCGTATTACACAGGCTGGATTTACCTGCACCGGTTTTGCCCATCAGTCCGATTGTCGGTTCATAAGAGAGGGCACGACTGAGATTATGCCGGATCTCACGTACTGTGTTTGCTGGCAGACGGGAGAGTATCCTCGCCAGCGGCCTATTTGCCGGATGTTCGTTGCTCATCAATATCACCTGTGATAAAAATTTAATTTGGTTATCACAGAAGTAATATCGGTCTGAATATTTATGGAGCGAAAGGCTTTAAGATCCTTTTGAATTTCACATCTCTGTGATGAATGTGCACCATGCAGTTTACAGATTTCCGTCCAGTATCATTGTCTATAGAGATGCAATGAAAATCCTTATACTCATCCGCCATGTAATCCAGTTTGTACAAGGAAACACCAACGAAGTACCCTCCCGAGCGGGAAGTAGATGCATTATCGATTAAAATAAGCCGCTCATACTTGCTCTTATCCCAACCATTTACGGCCACATCTTTGAACTGTTTAAATCTGATCTGAAGAAAGTCTAGCCTGCTGTTCATGACATCGTCAATGATGAGAGGTAACACATGCAACTCAGGTCGAATGTTGAAGTGTAACTGGTCATAGTCATCACAATAATACTGAACCAATGCTTTTTTGACGAACAAATGAAGAATATCGGGCACACCACCCAACTGACCTATGATTAAGGGGATCATATTGGTGACATGCTCCCGTAGTGAATCTCGGACTGGTTTTTTTAATTCATTACTAATTTTACTGTTTAAAAGTTCAACCTGAGTATTTCTCTCAAACTCCGCGGTAAGGCGTTCATATTGATAATCACGCAGCACTAGTGACCTGGCATTGAGCATAACCCGTTTGTCTGATGTGTAGTTTCCTTTCTCCCTCATCACGGTACTGCGAAGGATTCGTGTTAAATCCCGCTCCTGTGTCTCAACTTCGTCTGAGCTTGTATCTGCACGTAACCCCTCCAGAAACACAGTGTCCGTTACATCAGACCTGAGACTTGCGATAACGATTTTCTGCACAAGTCCTGAAAGAGTGAGTTCCGTCTTTTGGGCTAGTTTTTTCAGGTCACTGTAGAGTGACCTGGATGGGAGATTAACGGTGATCCGGTTGTGGCTGGGCATGAGCACCTCTCAAGGTGCGGCACTTTTATCATTCAAGAAAGTGCTGCACTTTTTATAACATACTGACATGGTAACATAACGTCTCATTCACACAATAAGATCGAAACTCAACGCCTCTAGCTCTTTACGGCAGCAACCCAGGCTCTCCAGCTGTCTTATGTGATTTTTTACTGGGCTTTGTATTGCATGTAAGACCTTACCTTTTGGTTCTGCTCCCCCCTATCTTGCAGATGACTTCGGCAGTCTCCCACTCCCGATGATAAGATTGTTGTTCTTGCTGGCTGCTCAGCAGCCCCCCGTCACCCTTGCTGAATGTGACACCTTCCACTTTTCCGCCAGGAGCCCAGAACTCATCTCGTTAAGCAACAAGGTCCGTATACTCTGCTGTATTTTGCCCTGTTCTCCCGAGGATAACTCCCGAGTAAAATTGAGGGGTGAAAAACCGAATTTGTATCATCCAGGCCTCAGTGCTCCAAGGTTGCTTTCCCTCGCATGGACCAAACGTCTATCGGATATAATAATATATATTTATATAAATAATAAGGATTATATAGGTCAAATTAATAAACAAAATAAATCATATTGATTTTAATAAATATTAACCAATCCCATAAATATGACTTGATATGTCACCTGTAATCCTGATAGCCAGTAACTCCGTAGTAATACTATGCGAAACCCTAACCCCAAACCCAGCGTGAGAAGCAAAGCTCAACCCTCCACACTTACCGCCAAGCCTCTCCGCCAGAAATGACTAACGCACAACACAGGTTACGCCACAGCCCCACTGACCGTGCTTCCCCATATCCGATAACGCGCTCACTCACGCATCCCGTCATTCTCAAGTGAGCGAGTAATTATCTGTAAAATAACAACCCGAGACAGCGCTATGACAAGAAACACCTCTGAGACCCATAACCTCCATTACCTTTTGCGATTCCGTAGCACGCTGAACAATGCCCTGATAACACATCCGAGAACCTTTGCCGTCCGTGTAGACCTGCGTTTTCCGGATAGTTATTGCGTTGATGACAACAAAGCCATTGAAGCCTTTACACCGGCCATCAGGTCTCGTCTCACCGCGGTATTCAAACGGAGAAAGAAAAAGAACCCTGGTAAGCAAGTCCATAGTTCAGATCTGCATTTCATTTGGGTAAGAGAGAACAATCAGTGCGGGGAAAAAATCCACTATCACGCGCTGCTGATGTTTAACCGAGATGCCTTCTGGCGGCTGGGGAAGTATCAGAAAAAGGGGAACCTGGCAGACCTGATTACTCAGGCATGGTTAAGTGCGCTGAAGCTGAAAGGTGATGAATACCGTGCTCTGGCCTCGTTTCCGGAAAACCCGTGTTATCACCTGTTCAGAGCAAAGCTGGGGGCCACGGATGACTGTCAGGCGGTGTTCCAGCGCATTGATTATATGGCCAAACACCGAACCAAGCAGTACAGCAACAAGGTACGTACATTGGGATGTTCAGTCTCTGCACAAGGGACTTTCGATGAGGACTAAAAACCGTTGGAAAACACTCTGACGAGATTTCAGGTAATGCAGACGCATCACCATTCTGAAGATTAGGATTATCAGTACTTTTTTACACGGCCTTCCATCCACTGAGGAAGGCTGCAACACAAACTTAAAGACAGTCATTCCTCCTTTAACCAATTGACTTAAAGGAGATTTAATCATGAACACCAACACACCATCCCTTCTGAATGATCAGCTTGTCGATATGGCGTTTATCACTGGCTTTACGCAGCTTACAGACAAGTGGTTCTACAAATTGATTCAACTCGGTGAATTCCCGAAACCTATCAAATTGGGGCGTAGTTCTCGTTGGCTACAGAGTGAAGTTGAAGCCTGGCTACAGCAACGTATCGCAGATTCACGCGGTAACTAACAGAAATTAAAGGTAAGCGTCACATTTGAACCGTCTGTCAGAGCGGCCCGCTTTCCCTGAAAATAATGTCCATCATCTGTTTAATGGACATTATTTTATGAGTGAACGGGCATGGTTGATCGAGGTCTTTCGCCTCCACTACCTTCTGCTTAAAAGGTATATTTCTGCATCAGCAATATGGTATGAATCTCATAAAAACCCGAATGGTATCCATGTGATCTCATGATAGAAACCCGGCTTCTTATCCAGTTCATTGCCGTTGCAGAAGAATTACATTTCAACCGGGCTGCGCAGCGACTTCATATGGCGCAGCCTCCCCTCAGTCAGGCTATCCGCCGACTAGAACAGGAGTTAAGTGTCTCGCTGTTCGAACGCACGAACCGCAGTGTGTCACTTACGCCTGCAGGGATTAATTTTCTCGAATCAGCGCGAGAAGTGTTACGTGTTCTTGATGAAGGTGTTGAAAAAACCCGCCGCGTGTCACAGGGAATTGAAGGTCATCTCACCCTGACCTTTATCAGCATTGCCGGTTATGCCCCCCTTCTGCGTGCACTGAGAGAATTTCGTACCGCTTATCCGGCGATCTCCTTTACGATGCTGGAGGCCACGACTCAGGAGCAGACAGAAGCGCTTGAGCAGGGACGCGCGGACCTCGGATTTATGCGCACGCCCGGCAGGAGCGCACCAGGGCTGCGTTTCGACACCATCCTGCGTGAGCCGGTTATGCTCGCTCTGCCTGCCACACACCGCCTTGCACAGTGTGAAACCCTTCACCTCTCAGCCTTCCAGAGCGACCACTTCGTTTCAGCACCACGCCACCTGGGGCAGGGTTTTCACGACCAGCTGATCCAGTTGTGCGGAGCGGCAGGATTCAGACCCCATATTTCACAACAGGCCCGGCAACTGCAGACGCTCATTGCACTTGTTGCCAGCGGTTTCGGCGTCGCATTGCTGCCCGCCTCACTGGCCAAAGAGACACGGGAAGACGTGATATTCAGGCCATTCAGAGTCGATGCTCCGGCCGGGCTGCAGCACGTGGAACTCCTGATGGGGTGGAATGCACACTCGGCGTCTTTAATCCGGGATAAATTAATCGAAGAGATACACAGATCTATGGCACTCAGTGCAGATTAAGACGTTACAGATATTACCAGCCTACAAATAATATATTTTACCGGTTTCCTGTGACACGCGATCATCATGACTTCCATGATCACGGGGATTCAGCATGAGCAACACAAAACCGCTTACAGATACGCTTTTGAAAGATAAGGTCGCAATCATCACCGGCGCAGGACAGGGCCTGGGACGCGCATACGCGCAGTCGTTGCTGGATAATGGTGCGCGGGTTGTCATCAGCGACGCTGGCACAAACCGGTCTGGTGAAGGTGCCGCTGAGGATGTGATTTCAGAAGCTGCCCGCACCCTGCGCGCCGACCAGGGGCAACTGCTTTCACACAGTGGACGCCTGGACAGTGAGGAGGCGTGCAGGGAACTGATTGAACTGGCTGTTACCCGGTTAGGTAAACTGGACATACTGATCCACAACGCAGGCTGGGTGGACTATCAGCTTATCGAAGACCAGGATGAGGATTTCCTTGAGCGAGCCATCGGTATCAGTCTTCGTGCGCCGATCTGGCTGAGTAAATATGCATGGCCATACCTTAAACGCTCTTCCTCGCCCAGAGTAGTGCTTAACACGTCCGATCGTGCCATGTTTCAGCGTTATGCACAGCCCGGCCTCGTGGCTTACGCTGCGGGCAAAATGGCCCAGATAGGAGTCATGAATGCCCTGAGCCAGGAAGGCGAACAACATGGCATTCTTGTGAACGCTGTCTCGCCGGTTGCCAGAACACGCATGTGGGGGATTACGCAGCCTCCGGCTGACCTCAAACCGGAGTGGGTAGCGCCTGGCGTCCTTTATCTGTCAAGTCCGTTGTGTCAGGACACTGGCTACATCCTTCGTGCCAGCAATGGCCAGTTCACCGCCACGCGTTTTTGTGAGAATCCAGGCGTTGTTTACCCCACAGACCTGAAGCGTGTCGAGTGTGAAAGCGTGACGGATGTCGCCCGCCTTTGGCAGCAGATAAAAGAGGTCTGAAATGCCTGACGGTTACGATATGCGTCGCGTTACAGAGGTGCGCGCCGAACTGGGTGAAAGTCCTGTGTGGGATGAACAGAAAGGTGTGTTGTATTTCGTGGACATCACTCGCGGAAGGATCCATGTGCTACTGCAGAATGGCAGGACAGAAACCGTTTATAAGTCAGCGGCACGTATTGGCGCCCTGGCGCTGACCGACAAAGGCAATCTCATTTTCACAGAAGACACAGCCGTTGCCATGCTCGAACTGCAGGCCGGAGAAGTGAGCCTCATCAGTCCGGCTGTTCACGACGGTACAGGATGTCGCTTCAACGATGGTGCCTGCGATCCGCAGGGCCGTTTTATTTCAGGACTTATGCATGAGGGGCCGGATCGTAACCCTGGCGCGCTTTACCGTTTTAGCAGCTCAGGTGACGCCTGTCTAATTCAGCAAGGGATCGCTCTGCCTAACGGAATTGCATGGTCGGAAGACGGAAACACCGTCTATTTTGTCGATTCGATCACCTGCTCGATTTTTAAGGCGACTTATACGGCACATGGCAAACCTGCAAATGTCAGACTGTTCGCAAGGACGCCCACCGGACTGGGACGTCCGGATGGCATCGCTCTGGATAAGGAGGAGGGCTTATGGGTCTGTCAGTTCAATGGGGGATGTCTGTTACGCTATGACCGGAACGGGTATCTGAGCGATAACGTGACAATGCCTGTTCCGCGTCCAACCAGCTGCTGCTTCGGTGGGGACCAACTCGGAACGTTATTCATTACCACTGCTCGTTTTGCTATGACTGATTCGGAGTTGATCCAGTACCCGGACGCCGGAGACCTGTATGCCATTAATCCCGGAATATCGGGCAATTCAAGGTACCGCTTCAAAGAGTGCCGGTGAGGCAAAACGCGCCCGCTTCGTGCCGACGCTGAGAAAGACTGAACCAGCCTTTCGGTACTACAGGGCCTGGAGAGAATGAACAAAAAGTTGCCTGAAGCGAATGGGCATCTCGGTCGTGGCACGCGGGATGGAGCAGATGCTGAATACTCCGGGTGAACTGGATCTGAACCGGCTGATGCGGTTCCTGGGCATAAAGGAAAAAGAGCTGCCGCCCGTCCGTGTCGTTCAACATAACCTAAGCAGTTACGCAGATCGAAGCTCAGACCGGCAACCAGCCTCTTCAGGCGAAGGTTTTCCTCTTCGAGCTGCCGCATATGCTTCAGTTCTGAAGGAGAAATCCCGCCGTACTTTTTGCGCCAGCTGTAGAACGTGGCATCGGAGATGCCCAGCTTGCGGCAGACTTCCGTAATGTGATCTACACAATGAATGCCATCGAGTCGCTGAACAGCGTGATCCCGCATGCTGGACTGACGACGCCACCAGGCCGCAAGAATGTCACCGAGCTCGGCCCAGTTGAGAGGATTAGTTGGCATCTTCATGACTCCCTGACCTGCTCCCCGTTGATTAATACACACCGATGTTAGTAATGTCTTCATAAGCCACATGAGGACATCCCCATGAAGAAGCGTTTTTCCGACGAACAGATCATCAGTATCCTCCGCGAGGCTGAAGCCGGGGTTTCTGCCCGTGAGCTCTGCCGTAAGCACGCCATTTCCGACGCCACCTTTTACATCTGGCGTAAGAAGTATGGCGGTATGGAGGTGCCCGAGGTTAAGCGCCTGAAGTCGCTTGAGGAAGAGAACGCCAGGCTCAAGAAGCTGCTTGCCGAAGCCATGCTGGATAAGGAGGCGCTTCAGGTGGCTCTGGGGCGAAAGTACTGACGACAGGCCAGAAGCGGGAAGCCGTGGTGTTGATGTGTGATGCGACCGGTCTGTCGCAACGTCGTGCCTGCCGGCTTACAGGTTTGTCCCTGTCGACCTGCCGTTATGATGCTCAGCGTCCAGCTGCTGATGCACATTTATCAGGGCGTATTACTGAGCTGGCGCTTGAACGCAGACGTTTTGGTTATCGGCGCATCTGGCAGTTGCTGCGGAGGGAGGGCCTTCACGTCAATCACAAGCGGGTATACCGTATTTACCACCTTAATGGACTGAGCGTAAAACGCAGACGACGCCGTAAAGGGCTGGCGACCGAACGGTTTC
This sequence comes from Serratia sp. PGPR-27, assembly GCF_022678525.1. Taxonomy (NCBI): domain Bacteria; kingdom Pseudomonadati; phylum Pseudomonadota; class Gammaproteobacteria; order Enterobacterales; family Yersiniaceae; genus Serratia; species Serratia sp. PGPR-27. The sequence continues at coordinate 80,289 of NZ_JALBYS010000009.1, forward strand.
CGCTTCTGCGCCCGGATGCACCGAACCTTACATGGTCGATGGATTTCGTTATGGATGCACTGGCCAACGGTCGCAGGATCAAGTGCCTGACCTGTGTGGATGATTTCACGAAAGAGTGTCTGACGATCACCACTGCTTTCGGTATTTCAGGCGTTCAGGTCACACGTATTCTGGACAGCATCGCGTTGTTTCGGGGGTATCCGACGACAATAAGAACCGATCAGGGCCCGGAGTTTACCTGCCGCGCGCTCGATCAATGGGCCTTTGAGAATAGTGTGGAACTACGGCTTATCCAGCCAGGTAAGCCAACGCAGAACGGATTTATTGAGAGTTTTAACGGACGCTTTCGCGATGAGTGTCTGAATGAACACTGGTTCAGCGATATTCTTCATGCCCGGAAAACGATTAATGACTGGCGGCAGGATTATAACGAGTGCCGTCCCCATTCATCGCTGGATTACCAGACACCAGCTGAATTCGCAACGGACTGGCGAAACAGGAAATATGAAGAAAAACCAACCGACATTACTAACTGAAGGTTGTATCTAATCCTGGGGGCAGGTCAGTGTTGCACACACTGAAAAAATAAATACAAGAGTGAAAATCAAACAGCACAATCATCGGTTCTAAAAGCCTGGCGAGTATTTTACTGGCGACATAGCACCTTTCTTGCGCAAGTCATCCGGCATTTTCTTGCCCATGTAAAGTTTGCTAATGTTAGGTGGTGCTTCCCTACCTCTGAAGCCAAAACGACCAATGGTGGTCGACTCCAGTTCTGGGTTATCCCCCCAGTACATGGCCCCAGGAAAGTTCTCCTGCGTCGCAGGTAGCCATTCATCGGCAATAAACACACCTCGTACGATGCCACGCACTGTAGCCAGAATTACTTCTGCCTTTCTCGCTCGATGAACATTTATTCGCCAACAAAAACGCACAGCGTCATAAATACACGACTCCTTCACACCTCGATTAACGGAGATCATAAGCACTTTATGGCGAAACTCAATCGTCTCAGGTGCGTAAGTAGCAATAAGCTCCTTGATGTGCGCCGCTCCAAACTCATTGCTACCTGCGCCATTCATGATGTTGGTAAGACCTGGATATGCATCTATAAGAGCTGCCTCTACATGAAACGCTGTTTGCTCATCAGATATTCCATGCCGATGGATTACATGAATCACCTCCAACCCAGCAGCTTTTATCTCTCTGATTTGTCGTATTTTTTCACTTAATAATTCATCGTCAGCCCCTGCGGATGCCTCGCCCCGCATGTGAGCAAAGATACGATTCCCCCGACCTTTCCCAACGTAGAATGTGCTGCCATCACGCGGATCAATAAGACGGTATACGTACCATCCAAGATGCTCAATAACACCCGCAGGAAATTCTTTAATATCCATATTTACTTTCCTATATATTAAATCCAACTAAATAACAATCGTCAAAAAACGCAATAAAGTTAAATCAATACTGTTAGTTAGAAACCGAGAGAGCATTAAACTAAATTACCCTACCAACCTCAAAAGTTTGCTGTCATTACGTAACCAAACACACCACTTAGCAACTGATGACAACTCAGCATCTGCCTTAGTAAGTTTTACAATTTCACGCGCCGAAGCCTTAACTCGCTCACGAGCAGCAGCTGAGTACTTAGCCTCCGAGAGTGCACGCTGATATTCACTAATATGCCTAGTTACATTCTGCCAGACCTTGCGCCTTTCTTCCGCTAACGTTTGGTGTTCTGTTAACTTCAGTCGCTCAACCGTCCGCATCACACGCACACGTTCCCAACGAGTAATTCCTGGGGCTGGAACTGCTTTCCCCTCTTCATCGAAAGCTAATAGCGTGACATCATGAGGATTTGTTGGGTCAAGAAAATGGGGTATTTCATCCCCCTCACAACGGCGATTAAAGGTAGAACAGCTGGATCCAAATCGTAGCGGAAACCAAGTCCCTTTCTTTCTATTTGGTACAGTACCTGCGATACGAAAATTAGCGTAGTCAAAAGCCAGCCACCAGTACCCATCACGTTCAATACCTTTGATACCACGTGCCGACTTTTTAGGTCGAAAGTGCTCAACATCAAGATGGGATGCAATATCTCGAGCTTCCGTGAACCAGCACTTTTTATGAGAAAGGGACAGCAACCAAGGCTTGAGCTTACTCCAGTGTTTGCTATTTTTATCAATCAGATCATTACGTTCCTTGACAAGCCCTTGCGTATTCAGCGCTGCCAGCTGAGTAACCAATCTTGCTGACTCAGCAAGCCAAGCATCCCAATCCTGCTGGGACCAACGAATGTCATCAGGCAAATCCCTATCAGTTGGTAGTTTGCTATCAAGATCAATAAAGATCACTTTTTGCCTTCCTCTCGCAAGATCTCGTCAATTATTTCGTCGGCAATCGCATCTTGTTCACTTTGTTCCTGAGGAGATAATACCGGTTTATGGAAACGAGTATGCTTGGCCATCCGACGTACAAACTTGGCGTAAAATGGATCCTTGAAATCCGAATTGGCAAATCCTAAATCTGCCAGCTCTGCGCTCAAGCGCTTCAGTTCATCATCCTGAGCATCAGTGCGTTCATCTAAAGCAAACAGCTCATTACGACGAAATAAACGACGTTCAGTTTCTATATCTAATGTGGATGAAAGACCGAACAGTTCACTCTTGAGTAAACCGGTTATCCCCATACCCTGTGGATGTTCATCCGGTATTTCCACCATAGTCTGGTTACCGTCACGGCGCAGTATATGCACTTGTTCACGTTTCAAACCACCCAACATAATAGGGTCATGAGTAGTGATTAGGATTTGTGAACCACCTTGAATCAAACCGCCCTCATCGGAAGCAAACACATTTTCGATGTCATCGAAATAACGCAGTTTCCAGATGGGATTTAAATGAGTATCTGGCTCGTCGAGTAAAAATAGGCAATGATCTTCGTGGGTGATTCGCATCAGACCGAGCACAGTCAACATTTGCAACTCCCCCTCTGACAGTTGCGCGAAACTCACCTTTCCACCATGCTCATCGCGTTTCTTCACTGTGATGCGAACTTCTTCGATCAGATCACTAATATAAGCACCCTCGGCGTAGCGGAAAAAACTGTCGGTACTGCCTACCAGTTCGCCAAGTAGTGTAAGCTTCTCCTGACTTGGTACGAAAAGGTACAGCTGCTTCTGTTTTTCGGTACGGCCACGGAAGTCGATCTGTTTGGTCGCCTCTTGCTCAATCGGAGCCCAAGCCACTTGCCACAGCTTGTCGAGGAATTCGCTCACCACATTGCCCCGTGCATACCAGAAACGTGGATCACCCTCGTTCAGTTCCTGTTCGTCGAATTTGCCACTGCGACGCTTTTCACGCAGGCGGTGCGGTTCTTTCAGCACAAATAGTGCAGATTCCAGCGACTCGATGTGCAGGTTCTTCAGCACCTTCTGAAACACTGGGTCGTCAGACAGTAGGCAGGCCAGCAACACCAGTTGGCTATGGCCACCACGACAGTAAAATAAGCGGCGCAGGCGGTCGTCACCTACTTGCTTCAACCGCGACTCGCGGCGGCGTTTGGCTTCTTCGACAGCGCGAATATCTGCCTCGGAGCCGGTAAAGTTCCCCAGAAGTTGCTCAGACAGTACTTCGTCCGTAGGGATTTCCTGGCGTTGATTGAAGCGGCGCTGGTGTTCTTGAAACAAGCTTTCGATACGCTCGTTGCGACCCGAGTAATAAGCAAAAATGTGCGCAGGCAGCAGCTCACGGTTTTTCAGCAAGTAACCTTGTGATTCGGCTTTACCGTCCACCCACACATAGGGGCGCTTTTGCTTGGAAGTATCAGCCTCAATGCGTACCACATGACCACGAATGCTATATTCCAGCTTGTAATCAAAAGCCGCTTCGCGGTCCAGATCCACATCGCGAAAGATAGTGATCAGCACCTCGATCAGGTTGGACTTGCCGGTACCGTTCTGACCAATCAGGGCATGGCTACGGATAGGTTTGGGTGGTGCATCTGTTGCGCCTGCAGTGGGGTGCAAGTGCGTTGCGAAAGCGATATCGAGATCGCGCAGATTACGAAAAGCGGGGATGAGGATGCGCAGCAATTGCATATCAGGCGCTCACCTTGTCGGCTGGTTTTTCAAGCACTTCGGCGGGGGCAGGTTCCAGAATCCAACCGTGTACCACTTCTGTTTTCAGTTGCGCGTAAAAAGCATCGATCTCACTGCCGAAGCGCTGCCATAAATCCTTGGCGCCCATCTCTCCTTGGTGACGAGCTAGAATGGTGGCCAGCGGAGCTTGGGCTTTGATATCCGGCGTAATGCCTAAACGCAGCGGAGCAATCAACTCGGTCTGTGGGACTTTCATGGGTTCCTCTTGTTGTTCGATAGTGAGGCCGGTAAATGCTGCAACAGTCGCGCTAGCCAGCAATAATGCCAAGTGATTCTTACTCTCTAGCTTTTTGCGCCAAATACCAGCTTGCTTCGTCAGTGCATCAAGTTTGGCCAAAATTGCTCGTTGCTCATCAAGCGGTGGAATAGGCATTGGAAAGCTTCGAAGTTGCGTCATATTGATTGAAGCTAGGTTGGTTGTCTGTTTTGAAGCTCCGGCGAAATAGTTACGGCCAATGCCTGAATTGAATACAAGTTCGACCCATTCGTTCAGTAAGGACAATGAAGGAACCCGAGCCTTGAATACGTGGTTTTGATGAAGGCAGTTATCGACACCACCTCGCCATATTGCCGTGCGACCGACCTTGTCCCAATCACCGCCTTCAGTGATGAGCAAATCACCTTCTTGGACAAGATATTTATTCAACTCCTGTTTTCCGATCTGGATTGTTTTCAGATCAGTCAGCTTGAAGAATCCGCGTTGAACGTTGGCAACAGCCAGATAAGGGCACGTCATGACATCACGTCCACGCAAGTCGCGACCTTTAGTTACCCCTCCAATAACCACCGCGACTTTATCAAACGGTGCAATAGCCCAATGTTCTGGGTATACAACTTCCGAGTCAGCAACTAAGATTTGTTTCTGCCGACGCATCAAACCTGACATGATGTATTGGCCGCGTAAACTATCGCAATCGGCCATGATACTGTCCACAGGCGCAAGCGATGTTGATGGCGAAGAAAGCAAACCACGGACAGCAATATTTTTGAGCTCTGCGATGAACTCATCCACATCTTCCGGAGCATGAAATAGCCTACCCAAATTGTCTGCCAATTGCGTCCAACTGGTTCGCAGTTCTTGCGGACTGGTGGCGCTGGCGACGGCTTGCAACGTGGACTGACGCAGGGCGTTTTGCAGTTTGCGACGGGCTTGCTGCTGCGCCTCCAGCTTGTCACACAAAGCCATCAACTCATCGACTTTGGCGACGATGTGGGATTGTTCTTCCTTTGGTGGGATTGGCATTGGAATTGGCCGCATCCCTCCGAGTGAAATATTTGCAATATTTGTTGTTTGACTTGCCGTGCCACGCATCCGTGCCTGCATATAAGGGCTGCGTAGCGCAAGATAAAGGTACTCAGGTTCAAGAATATGAGGGCGTACTGCGGCGATGAAACCGCCAAATGTTGCACGTTCTTTGACGTCTCTCACTAGTGCCACTTTACCAACCAGTTCGTAGCTATTTGCCATTGAGATCATGGTGTCACCTTTTTCGACCCATTGATCGACCCTGGTAACAAATTTTTGTTCGATGAAAATCAAATCATTCCAATCGATTTCCGACTGGACATTGCTGGTACGGAGGCAAGCTACCACATCGGAAGACCGGGTAGTTTGCTTTTTTGATGCGGGAAATGTGACGCCTCTGACAATCTCGCAAACGTTCCCTAAACGCTCATAAGCCCAATTTTCGGGCAGTTTAAATTTCAATTCAAAATCTTCGATATCGGGTTGAGGCATGGGCCTACGAAGCCTTCCGCTTTTAACCATTTCTTCGCGAAAAATCTTAATTTCTGAGAGAAGCGATCGGGCATTTTCAGACCTATCTGATGTTGTAGTTAATTTGCCCCTAATCGCTAAATCAAGAATCAGTTCGCGTAACTTACCAATACCCCCCGGCGCATTGGCAATATACCCAAATTCGGCTAAAAACTGTTTCACGTCCATCAGGCATCCTCACCAGAAAAGTGGTGAGCTAGGGCTGCGGCCAACTCACTTTTGAGCTGATTTTCGGTTTCTTCAATTTCGCCCAGCAATTTTTTGTACTTATCCAGCAGCCGATCCGGGTCATGGGTTTCCTCTTCCGGCGCGTTCGGGTTTTTTAGGTCGAGGTTGAAGATAGGCCAGTAGAGGCGATCCCCTGCTGCCTGTGCATCGCGAGCTTGCAGGCGCAGCAGTTCAGCTTTGGCGCGCAGCTCGACAATCTGCGATTCGATTTTTTTGCGGTAGGCCCTGTCGGTGCTACCCCCCAGGCTGTTGCGCAAGTCTTTTGCTTCTGCTTCCAGCGCAGCGGACTGGTTATTCAGCTCTTCAGCGCGTTGCCAGTGTGGCTGTGCAGCGACTTCGGCCTGTTCGCGCTTGGTCTTGAAATCAACCTTCCAGGCGAATGCGTTTTCCACGCGGTCGGCAAAGTCGTTTTCCTCCGAGCCCCACCACTCTCGCTCAGGTTCGAATTCTTCCCGCCGGATAGGCTTGGTTTTGGAATAGCTCTTGTAGCCTTGTGGATAGGGATGCTCATAGAACCAGATGGTATCGGTGTGAAAGTGCTCGGTGCCGTCATTGACCATGTTGCCCTTGGTAAAGAACAGCAGGTTGGTCTTGATGGTAGTGTACGGCGCAAACACCCCCTTGGGCAGGCGGATGATGGTGTGCAACTTACAGTCGCGCAACAACAGCCTTTTCAGAGAGCCTTTGATGCCATCGCCAAACAGAAAACCATCGGGTAGCACCACGGCGGCGCGACCCTTTTCCTTCAACAGTTTCTTGATGATGAGCGCCATGAACATGTCGGCGGTTTCGCGGGTGCGCAAGTCAGCCGGATAGTCGCTGCCCACGCCATCGTCTTCATACCCTCCGAATGGGGGGTTGGTGATGATGCAATCAACCTTGCCGCTGGCGCTCCATTCGTTCCAGCCAATTCCTAACGTGTTTTTGTGCTCTATCTGGCTTGGCACGTCAATACCGTGCAGTAGCATGTTGGTGGTGCAGAGCAGGTGCGGCAACTGCTTCTTTTCGATGCCGAGGATCAGATCTTCAATGGCACGCCTGTCTTCAGGACGCGGTGATTTCATTGTCGAGAGTTGGTTTCGGAAATGCTCTATGGCGGCGGTCAAGAAACCACCTGTTCCACAGGCGGGATCCATTACTGTCTCACGCTTATCTAGACGCGGGTTAACTCTATCAACCATAAAAGCTGTGATGGCACGCGGGGTGTAAAATTCCCCTGCATTACCTGCGCCGCGCAAATCGTTGAGTAATTGCTCGTACACATCGCCAATATTGGCGCGAATGGTAAAATCGTGGAAATTGATAGCGTCTTCCAGCTTCTCGATCACCGCCAGCATCTGCGGGCCGGATTTCATGTAGTTATTAGCATCTTCAAAGACACTACGGATGACTTTGTGCTGGGGGCTTTTGTTAGCATCAATCTCTTTGAGCGTTGGGAATAACTCGTTGTTGACGAAGCTGATCAATTCACTACCGGCAATTTGTGGTTTCTTTTTGCCATCATCACCCTCTATATAAGCTGCCCAGTTACGCCAGCGGTACTTTCCGGGCAAGGGAGAGATATACGCCAGGTTATCATCCGCCCATTCCTCCTCACGTTGATCAAACACCTTGAGGAACAACATCCATGTGAGCTGACCGAGACGCTGTGCATCTCCGTCGACACCGTCATCTTTGCGCATGATGTCTTGAATGGATTTAATGGTACTACTGAGATTCATCTTTCTATTCGCTTTTTGAGGGCCCGTTGTTTAATCAAGCCTGTTTTTGTTCGGATATGTCGTAGAGAGCCAGTTCCAACGCCTTCACGGCTTGAGTGTATTGCTCTACGCCACCAAAAATCCCCCGCCGGATTTGTGTTTTACTACCAAATTGGTCAAATGGTGGTAATTCCAGCACGTTGGCATCCTCTATGTCTTGTACACCATGATCGGCAAATTTTTCGAGTAGACCTTCCAGTACGGCCTTAGCTTGCTCACCGTATTTACCGAACACATCACGCTTTTTCACGTTGTTGGCCCGCTCACGCCGAGTGAGTGGCTTCTGATCAAAGGCGACGTGGGTTACCAGGTCAAAAGCATCCAGTTCGCTGCCATTAGCGACAGCCTGTTGCAGGATCTCGAATGGTACGCCATGTTCGGCTAATTCCTCTAATACTGCTTGTTTGCGCTCGGCGTTGCTCCAGCGCCGTAGAAAGTTGGTTAGGTTACCAAATTTAGCCCGCAAGGTGCTTTTAATGTCACTTTTAAGCAGGTCTCGGTAGTCCTCAGTGATGAGCTTGCCGTCGACATCAAGATATTGCGAGCGTTCTACCGCTAAACACACATTGACGTCATCAATCACATACCTTACTCGGCCTGCGCTGTGACCAGCCTTATCTGTGAGACTAGGGTCATAGGGTGGAGGTTCGGGTTCTTCTATACTAAGGGGCGTGACGACATCTGGCGGTACCACAGGATCCTCAGGGCGAGGTTCGTAGATCACCACCGGTTCGCCGTCGAAATCGGGATCAGCAAACAGTCGCGTAGCGCCTTTAAAGTCCATGATGGTGAAGTAGAGTTTTTGGTAATCTTCGCGCAGGCGCGTGCCGCGGCCAATAATTTGTTTGAACTCCGTCATCGAGTTGATACTTTGGTCCAAGACAATCAGCTTGCAGGTTTTAGCATCAACGCCCGTGGTGAGTAGCTTAGAGGTAGTGGCAATAACCGGGTAAGGTTCATCGTTGTCGATAAAATAAGAGAGCTGTGCTTTCCCTTCGTTATCGTCTCCGGTAATTCGCATGACGTAACGACGATTATTTGTGGCTCCGGGGATGAGCTTTACCAACTCTTGTCGCATCCTCTCAGCGTGATCTTGGTCGTCACAAAAAACAATCGTCTTGGCCATCGGCTCGGTTGCTTGGAGGTATTCCCATACCTTGTTGGCGACAAGAGCTGTGCGTTTCTCCAGTACTAAAGTGCGATCAAAGTCTTTTGTGTTGTACTGTCGTTGCTCCATGGCCTGGCCTAGCTTATCGATTTTCCCCTTCTCTGGTATGTAGCCGACTGCATCAACATCGGTTGCAATGCGGATCACCTTGTAGGGGGCAAGAAAACCGTCTTCAATACCCTGCTTGAGCGAATAGGTATAAATAGGGTCTCCGAAATAGCTGGTATTGCTTGTTTCCTTGGTTTCTTTCGGTGTGGCAGTCAGACCAAGGTGAGTGGCTGTAGTGAAATAATCTAGTATATCGCGCCATGCTGAGTCTTCCGCGGCACTGCCACGATGGCACTCATCAATCACGACTAAGTCGAAAAAATCCCCTGGAAACTGGCGATAGATTTGCTTCCATTCTTCTTTCCCCGTTACCGCTTGGTAAAGAGCAAGATAGATCTCATAGTTCTTTTTGACTTCACGGTTAGTGATCTTGTGCATCACCTCTCCGAAAGGGGCGAAATCCTGCTGCATGGTCTGGTCGACGAGGATATTGCGATCGGCCAAAAATAGAATACGTTTCTTGGATTTTGCTTTCCATAAACGCCAAATAATCTGAAAAGCTGTATACGTTTTCCCTGTACCAGTGGCCATGACCAGCAATATTCGCTCTTGCCTTCTGGCTACTGCTTCAATGGCACGGTTGATTGCCACACGCTGATAGTAACGTGGTTCGCGACCGCTACCATCGGTATAAAACGGCTGTTCAATCAGCGTTACAGCTTCAGGTGCAACTAATCCTTTCCATTGTTGATATACCGTCCACAAATCGGCCAAGGTCGGGAACTGGGTAAGCTGAAGTTCTCGTTCGACAGGTAGGGAAAGGCCTGTTCGGTCATGCAGGAGAAAACCATCGCCATTGCTACTAATGGCAAACGGCGCGTCTAGCATTTCAGCATAGGCTAGAGCTTGTTGCATACCGTGCCCAATGGAGAACTTCGCCTGTTTGGCCTCTACAACCGCGATCGGCACGTTTGGTCTTGCATAAAGCACATAATCGGCACGTTTAGGACCGCCTTTAGCTTCAGGATTTTTTACTCGAGAGGCCATCTTACCGCGAACCATGACACGACCGTCGGTGAGGTTGACTTCCTCTCGGAACTGATGCTGCTGCCAGCCAGCTTGTTGAATAGCTGGTGTAATGAATTTTGTGCAGATATCACGCTCGCTGAGCAGATATTTATCCATGACAGTAAGCTCCTTCAACGTTCCGGTGTATGTACCTTAAGTACTATGAATAAGCATCAAGTGACCAAGTTTGACAAGGTGTCCATATGAATGAGCATTATTAGCCACAGACCTAAATCCAGCCAATAAAGTGCGCTCCAAAAATTCAAGTTTCATGATACAACACCTCTGTTTCATCGGCTCTCTGATCTCAGTCCAGCCGTGAACACCAGCGATGACAGCTCAAAGAGAGCAAAACAGGGTATCAACTGTGGGTAATCAGCTTTTGCGCTCTGGCGCTCATCACGAATGATGCCTAATACTCAGTTTAAAAATAAGTCCCGCGAAAACCAACAGCACCAGCATCACTGCCAGCGCTGTTGCTCTTCTTCAGAAAATACCACTCTCAACTAAGCACGACACCCAAACTCCCCATGCACCACATTCCCACCGCGCTCCAGGTTGTCCATATAGTCGGCATACCACTGCAGCATCTCGCGTCGCCCATCCAAGTACTTAGCGTGGTTGTAGGTGCCCCGTATACTGTTCTTATCTACATGAGCAAGCTGTGTCTCTATCCATGCCGAGTTGAACCCCTGCTCATGCAAGATCGTGCTCATCGTGTGGCGAAAACCGTGCCCTGTCAGCCTCCCTTTATAACCCAGCAGTTCAATCACCTGATTAATGCTTTCCTTTGATATAGGCTTTGTCCGGTCATTTCTTCCAACAAATACCAACGGATACATACCGGTAATCGGTTTTAGCGACTGAAACAGCTCCACAACCTGCTCCGACAGCGGAACGATATGGGGCCGTTTCATCTTCATCACCTCAGGGGGGATCTCCCAAAGACGCTTCTCAAAGTCAATATCTTCCCAACGCGCAAAGCGTAGTTCCTGGGTACGAACCCCCGTTTGCATGATGATCTGCGTCGCCGTTTTAGTGATCACACTGCCGGTGTAACCAGCCAGATCCCTAATGAAATATGGAAGTTCTTCTGCGGTAAGGAAGGGAAAGTGGGTTTTCTTTGGCGTTGCCAAGGCGGTCGCCAGATCGGGAGCCGGATTGTATTCCGCACGCCCTGTCACAATGGCATAGCGAAATACCTCACCACAACGCTGGCGTACTTTACGCATCTTCTCCAGCGCACCGCGCTTCTCCAAGCGCCGGAGCGTTTCGAGCAGCTCCATCGGCTTAATCTCAGCAATCGGGCGTCGACCAAGATAAGGGAATATGTCCTTCTCGAAGGTATCAATGATTTCATCGCGATAACGTAAAGACCAACGATCGGCCTTTTGCTTATGCCACTCGCGGGTGATAGCCTCAAACGTGTTTTCAGTAGAGAGTTTTTGCGCCAGCTTATCCGCCTTCTTCACCTCACCAGGATCGCCCCCTGCAGCCAAGACTTTACGCGCTTCGTCTCTCTTTTGGCGTGCATCGGCTAAAGAGACATCCGGATAAACGCCGATCGACAGCATCTTTTCCTTGCCGACAAAGCGGTACTTCAGTCGCCAGTATTTTGAGCCATTCGGTTTAACCAGCAGATACATGCCGCCACCGTCAGTTAGCTTGTAGGCCTTATCCATCGGCTTAGCCGTTTTCACCTTAATGTCCGTTAGTGGCATAGCATCTCCATTGAAAATATAAGCAGCGCGGCGTATGTGTGGCACAGCCAAGTCAGAGGAATAAGGGGTTACCACATAGTCTGGGGGTGCCAAAAAACAGCATACAATTTTGCACCCCCTAAAGCACCCCCAAAGTTTTATTGATGTAGGTAGAGCCCGGTTGAGTTCCGGAGACAATAATGAGCATTTAATCCAGTTATTACGGGGGTTTTGTTGATTTTAGGAGAGTGTGGGAGATACTGATTGGCGGAAGATCACAGGAGTCGAACCTGCCCAGGACCGCTGGCGGCCCCAACCGGATTTGAAGTCCGGCCGCCCCACCGGGGACGAGGATCTTCCTTGGAGAAGAGGGAAGCAAGGCGCTGATTATAGCGCAGTTCGTTCGCTGCGCTAAGCGGGAAATGGCGGCCGCCGGCGATTCGGCGGCCGGGGAGCGCTACTTCAGGAAATCCTTCACGTCCAGCAGGATGAACTCGTTGTCATCCGCCATATTAGGCTGGCGGCTGGAGGAGAACGGGAAGTTGTTGTCGTTGCCGACGATGATGTGGTTGGCGTCCACCACGTCCACGTTCTCGATGGTGAAGAACGGGAAGGTCAGCACGCCGTCGTTCAGCGGCTTGCGCGCCAGCTTGTTCGGATCCTGAATGTTCATCAGGTCGATATAACCCAGTTTCTCGACCGGTTTACCGACGTTGGCGTCCGAGAAGGCGATTTTATACACCCGCTTGAACTTGGCCAGCTGGCTGAAGCAGTTGTCGGTCGGCGCGCCGGCGGCGCAGGCTTTATCCGGCGTGCCTTCGCCGTTGTCGCGCTCGATCACCAGCCCGTGGGTGGCGTCGATCATGTTGAAGTCGCCGATGGCGTTCTGGTTGTCTTCCAGTACGTACTGCCAGCTGCGGCCGGTCCAGGCCTGCTGTTTGACGTCGAACTCCAGCACCCGCAGGTAGCGTTTGCCGCCGACGTTCTCGAACTGTTCGCCGTCCCACAGCGCCCCTTCCAGCAGCGGGTACAGCTTGCTGCCGTCCGGCGAGGCGGCCATGCCTTCAAAGCCTTTGGAACGCGCCACCTGGAAGTTCTGTTTGCCGTCCGGCGCGCCCGGCAGGGTCAGCGTCGGGTTGTCCGGCGATTTCACTACTTTGCCATCCACCTGGGTGTCGAACACCGCCAGCACTTTGCCGTTCAGGTCGGCCTTGATCAGGTAAGGCCCAAATTCTTCGCCGATCCACAAGGCATCGTCGGCAAACTGGAAGCTTTCCGGATCGAAATCGCTGCCGGTCAGATAGCGCTGCTCGGTGCTCTCGTTGATGATGTGGAACGGCACCTTTTTATCCGGATCGTGCAGGAACACCGTCTTCAGCGGCGCGACCGTGCCGTCTTTGAAATCGATCTTGTAGTGGTTGAGGTACAGCATGGCGTCCGGCGAGTTGGCCTTGCTGCCGAAACCGTTGTCGGTCAGCACCCAGTAGGTGCCGTCGGGCATGTGTTTGATGCCGGAGTGGCCCTGCAGCGGCTGGCCGTTGATCGGCAGGCCGATCCCGGTCAGGCGATCGGCGGATTTGCCCGCCACGCTGCCCAGCTCGGTGACGCGTTTGCCGCTGGTGTATTTGCCGCTCTGTTGCAGATCGCTCGGCGCGTCCTTCGGTGTGGCAACGGCGGATTTTACCGGCAGCAGCGCATGCCCGGCCAGCGTCGCCTGCACCGGCTGCGCCTCGGCCCACAGGTTGGTGCTCAGCGCCATGCAGCCGACCAGCAGCGCCAGCCGGGTTTTGGTGTTGTACATGTCATTGTCCCTTTTCGTTGTTATCGCCCAGAAGTAAAAGCAACGTCACTATAGGGAGCGGCAATGACAGAAATATTATTCGGCGAACGCCCGCCGGTAGCTGTGCGGGTGGAAGCGCCAGGTAATGGCGATCAGCACTACCACCAGCAGCGCGTGGATCTGCCAGTCCAGCACGAAGCCGCCGCTGTAGTCGCGCAGCAGGCCGGAGAGGTAGGGCGTCACGCCCGCCAGCAGGAAGCCGACGCCCTGCATAAAGGCCACCAGCCGCCCTGCCGCCGCCGGCTGGTGCAGGTGATCGAGCGCCAGCACCAGGCACAGCGGGAACGCGCCGCCCAGCCCCAGCCCGGAAAGCAACACCCACAGCCACGGCAGCGTTTGCGGCAGGTAAATCAGGCCGATAAAGCCGATCAGTTGCATCATCAAGGCCAGCAGCAGCAGCGGCCGCCGGTCATGATTGCGCGCCAGCGCTGGCAGCAGCAGCGCGCCCATCACCTGGCCAAAGGTCATCAGCGCCAGCAGCGAACCGCTGGCCTGCGGCTGCCAGCCAAGCTGCATGTAATACGGCGGCAGCCAGGCGATCAGGCTGGTATAGCCGCCGTTGATCAGGCCGAAATAGGCGCCGAGCAGCCAGGCGCGCCGGTTGCGCAGCAGGCTTGAGCCGCGGTGTTCGCCCGCCGCGCCCAGGCGAGACAGCCCGCGGCTGACCGGCCACCAGGCCAATAGCGCCACCAGGGCCGGCAACGCCCACCAGGCCAGCGCGCTGTGCCAGTCATGCCCCGCGCTCATCAGCCATGGGGTGATCGCCGCACCCAGCCCGCCGCCGCCCATCAGCGCCGCCGACCACAGCCCCGCCACCAGCGCCATGCTTTTAAGGAAGTGATGCTTGATGATGCCGGGCATCACCGCCTGGATCACCCCGATGCCGAGCCCGCCCAGCACCGCGCTCATTAACAGTTGCACGCTGCCGGGGGCCAGTTCGCGCCAAAGCGCGCCCAGCCCGATCGCCAGCAGGCTCAACGCCACGGCGCTGCGTTCGCTGAACAGTCGGTTGATGGCGCCGCCCGCCAGCGCCATCAGCCCCATCATCAGCACCGGCAGCGTGGTCAGCAGCGCCGCGCCGCCAAAACTCAGCCCGGTGACCTGGCGCAACGTCGGCAGCAACGGGCCGATCGAAGTCAACAGCGGCCGCATGTTCAGGCCGATCAACACCAGCGCCAGCAACAGAGGGTTGAGCCAGCGACGTGGAGAAGGTGAATTAACAGAATGATTTAACACGGTATATTCCTGGTACTGCAAAATGAAGAGTGCGGCGTCACAGCGCGATCGCCGCAGCGTTGCGTTACTGTAGGCAACGCCGCTAGTATTGGGAAATTAAATAATAAAATAGCCAACAGTGGGAAAATGAATCGCTACCCGATGTTCAATCCGCAGCTGCTGCTCAGCTTCGTCGCCGTGTGCGACAGCAACAGCTTCACCCGCGCCGCAGAGCGGGTGTTCTTGTCGCAGTCCACCGTCAGCCAGCAGGTGCGCCGGCTGGAAGAGATGCTGGGCAAGCCGCTGTTTGAACGCTCCTCGCATCAGGTGCTGCTGACCGAAGAAGGCGTCAAGCTGTTGAGCTACGCGCGCCGCATTATCGCGCTGAATGAAGAAGCCCATGACGCGCTGACCGGCATCTGGCGCGACGGCGTGCTGCGAATCGGTATGCCGGAAGATTTCGCCGTGCCCACCACCGAGCTGCTGGCGGAATTCAGCCGCGAGCACCCGCACCTGCGGCTGGACGTCGCCAGCGGCCTGAGCGCCGATCTGCACAGCGCCTACGCGCGTGAAGAGCTGGATCTGATCCTGGTGAAGCAGCGCCGCCGGCAACCGCCGCGCGCCGCGCGGCCGGAACCGCTGCTGTGGCTGGACAGCCTGGCCTTCCCGGCCATCGAGCAATCGCCGGTGCCGCTGGCGGTGTTTCCACTCAGCGGCCTGTACCGCGACGAGCTGTGCCAGGCGCTCGACAACCTCGGCAAACGCTGGCGCATCGGCTACAGCAGCGCCAGCCTGGCGGCGCTGACCGCCGCTTCCGCCGCCGGGCTGGGCGTCACCCTGCTGCCGGCCAGCTGTCGTTTACCCACGCACCGGGTGCTGGGGGCGGCCGAAGGATTGCCGCCGATAGACAGCTTCGAACTGGCGCTCTACTACCGCGACGGCGCCCCCGCCGCCACGCTGGCGCTGGCCCAGCGTCTGACGGTGTTTTGCGGGTTGATATAAACGCCAGCGCACGCCGGTCATTACCAAATCGAATAGTTACCAGTGGCAAATGTCGCTGCCAACCGGCCGGTTCCTCTCCTAAATTGGGGGATGTTTTCACCCACCTCACCTCTGGATTAAGGAACCGAACGTGGAAAACCCTCAACAACCGGGCCGCAGAGCCTTCCTCAGCCAAACCGGCAAACTCACCACCGCCTGCGCGGTGATCGGCCTGACCGGTGGCGTGGCACAGGCCGCGTCTCCTGGCGGCGAGCAGTGTGCGCCAACGCCGATGACCCTGACCGATCGCCACTACTGCCTGAGCGAGGTGCGGCTGGAAGACGGCTTTGAATACGACGGCGACACGGTGATCGGCACCCGCACCGCGCTGTACACGCTTGAGATCAAAGACGGCAAGATCGCCGCCATTCACGCCGCCAACGCTGCGTTGCCCGCCGGCGTGCCCCGCTATCAGGCGCAGGGCCAGCTGCTGCTGCCGGCGTTTCGCGATATGCACATCCACCTGGATAAAACCTTCTACAGCGGCCCGTGGCAGGCGCCGCGCCCGCGCCAGGGCAAAACCATCATGGACATGATCGCGCTGGAGCAGACGCTGATCCCGAAACTGCTGCCCACCTCGCAGCAGCGGGCGGAAAATCTGATCGCCCTGCTGCAATCCAAAGGCAGCACCGTGGCGCGCAGCCACTGCAATATCGATCCGGTCAGCGGCCTGAAAAGCCTGGAGCACCTGCAGCGCGCGCTGGAAAACCACCAGGCGGACTTCAGCTGTGAAATCGTCGCCTTCCCGCAGCACGGCCTGCTGCACTCCAGGGTCGATGCGCTGATGCGCGAAGCGATGCAGATGGGCGTGCAGTACGTCGGCGGGCTGGATCCGACCAACGTCGACGGCGCGATGGAGAAATCGCTGGACGCCATGTTCCAGATCGCCCTCGATACCAGCAAAGGCGTGGATATCCACCTGCATGAAACCAGCCCGGCCGGGGTCGCCGCCATCAACTACATGATCGCCACCGTGGAGAAAAACCCGGCGCTGCGCGGCAAGGTCACCATCAGCCACGCTTTCGCCCTGACCACGCTGACGCCGGGCGAACTGGCGGAAACCGCCACCCGGCTGGCGGCGCAGCAGATCACCATCGCCTCCACGGTGCCGATCGGCAGCCTGATGATGCCGCTGCCGCAGCTCAGCGAGAAAGGGGTGTTCGTGATGACCGGCACCGACAGCGTGATCGACCACTGGTCGCCGTTCGGCACCGGCGACATCCTGGAGAAGGCCAACCTGTACGCCCAGCTGTACCGCGGCTCCGACGAGTATCACCTGTCGCGCGCCATGGCCATCTCCACCGGCGGCGTGCTGCCGCTGGACGATAAGGGCCAGCGCGCCTGGCCGAAAGCCGGCGATGCCGCCGAGTTCGTGCTGGTCAACGCCAGCTGTTCCGCCGAGGCGGTCGCCCGCCTGCCGGCGCGCAGCGCCACCTTCCATCAGGGGCGCCTGGTGGCTGGCCAGGTGAGCAAAGCCTAAGGTCGGTCCGCTGTTGTCATCATGATGGCCGTTTTTGGCCTTCTGCCAGAGTAATGAGCGGCGCAATATGGTCGCTACACACACTGGCGGAGGGCCGAAAATGTCACAGAGCGCGTTATTGATCATCGATGTCCAGCAATCATTCCAGCACCGTCCATTCTGGCAGGAGGACGATCTGCCGGCGTTTCAACAGGCGCTGACCCGTCTGATCGCGGGCTGTCAGCAACGCGGCGCGGCGCTGGTCGACGTGCTGCACGTCTCGCCGCAGGGGCCGTTCTCGCTGGCTTCGGGCCACGTGCAGCGCCTGCCATTCCTCACCCACCAAGCGGATATCACCGTGCATAAGCATGTACACAATGCGCTGACCGAATCCGGCCTCGACGCCTGGCTGCGCGAGCGGGATATCAACCACCTGATCATCTCCGGCATCCGCACCGAACAGTGCTGTGAAACCACCACCCGGGTGGCGTCCGATCTCGGTTATCGGGTGACCTTCGTCACCGAGGCGACGCTGACCTTCCCGATGCGCCATCCCGACGGTGAAGTCTTTACCCCCGCGCAGCTGAAGCGGCATACTGAAACCGTACTGGTCGATCGTTTCGCCCGCATCGCCAGCGTGGATGAGGCGCTGGCGCAACTCGCACAGGAGTAACCATGCCGCAGGCCGTCTATTTTCTGCTGTTGCCCAACGTGCTGTCGCTCGACGTCAGCGGCCCGGCGGAAACCCTGCGCCTCGCCGGGTCGTTCAGCCTGCGTTACCTCAGCCCGGCGCCGCAGCTCGTCTGCTCCATCGGCATGACGCTGAGCGGCCTGCAGCCGTTGCCCGAACGCCTGGAAGACGGCGCCATCCTGGTGTTGCCAGGCGTCGGCGATTCGCAGCGCTATTTCGCCGGTGAAGAGGCCGAGCAGGCCCGCCGCTGGCTGGCGACGCTGCGGCCCGATCTGCAGCGGCAGCGCATCACCCTGGTGTGCATCTGCTCCGGCGCGCTGCTGGCGGCGCAGGCCGGGCTGCTCGACGGCTATCAGTGCACCACCCACCACGACGTCATCGAACGTATCCGCCTGCAGGCGCCGGCGGCGCAGGTGAAAGAGAACCGCATCTTCGTCGAAGACCGCGGCGTCTATACCAGCGCGGGCATCACCACCGGCATCGATTTGGCACTGCACCTGGTCCACCGCCACTGCGGCTCCGGCCGGGCGCGCGACGTCGCACGCGACATGGTGGTTTATTTCCGCCGCGCCGGCGACGATCCGCAGCTGTCGCCCTGGCTGCGTTACCGCAACCACCTGCACCCGGCGGTGCACCGCGCGCAGGACGTGATGGCCGCCGAGCCGGAAGCCGACTGGTCGGTGCCGCAGGTGGCGGAGAAGGCGCACGTCAGCAGCCGCCATCTGGCGCGGCTGTTTCGCAGCCACGTCGGCATCAGCGTGCGGGAATATCATGAACAGCTGCGGTTGGCGGTGGCGCAACAGCGCCTGCAGCAAGGGTATGGGTTGGAGAAGGCCGCGCTGGCGGCCGGTTTTTCTTCCGGGCGGCAGCTGCGCCGCGCCCAGCAGCGCCAGCGCTCGCCGCTATGACACCAGCCGGCGGGTATCCAGCCGCTGCAGGCCGACAGACAGCAGCAGGCTGCCCCCCAGCGCCACGCCGAACACCCAGAAGATATCCAGCAGCGGGTGGCCGGTGAAATCCAAGTGCCGGCTGCGCATCACGTTAACGATAAGGGCGTGAAAACCGTAAATCGCCAGCGAATGGCGGGAAAATACGCTCAGCCAGCCGATCGGCTGCGGCAAACAGTGTTTCACCCACACCAACAGCGCCACCGCCGCCATAAACACCAGCGGGCCGCTGTAGATGTAGTAGGTATCGGCGAAGTTGCCGTTGATGAACAGCTGATGCTTGGTGCCGCGCGCGATCAGCGCCACGCACAGCGCAAATCCTAGCGCCGCCAACCAGCCCACGGCGCGCCCGCGCGCCTCCATCATGCCAATCGCCCGCCCGGCCAACGCATACAGCAGGTAGTAGAAGGTATCGCCGTAGATATACAGGTTAACCGGCAGCAGGTGCGCGTTGCCGAAGGCCAGCTTGTCGGTATTCGGGTTGGCGAGCGCCGCCAACACCACCAGCGCGACGGCCAGATAGCGGCGCGACACCGGCTTGACGCTGATCAGCGGCGACAGCAGGTAAATCACTGCGATGGCGTAGAAAAACCACAGGTGGTAAAACACCGGCTTTTGCAGGATGCCGCGCAGCGACGGCCAGAAACCGATCTTGGTAAAGGCCGCGATATAGATCAGCGCGATGGCGCTGTAGAACAGAATGCAGCAGGCGATGCGGGTGAAATGCCGCCGGCCGGCGCTCTTTTCGCCGAAGAACAGGTAGCCGGAAATCATGAAGAACAGCGGCACCGATACGCGCGACAGTGAGTTCAGCACGTTGGCGATGTCCCAGTTGTGCAACCCTATCGCCGCGCCGTTGGTGACGTAATAGGTGGTGGCGTGGATCATCACCACCATCATGCACGCCATCGCCCGCAGGTTGTCTATCCAGCCGATTTTCTCGCTCAAACGCTCGCCCGATCTTGTGTCATATTGATATGTTAAGAAGAGGTTATCGGGCACGGCGTTCGGCGACAACCCAAAAGCGAAATATCAGAATGCACTTAAACAACACCTTATGATTGCGAAGGTGAACAATTGGCGGCAAAATAGCCGCCACAACTCGCTCAGTTTGCGCTTCCCGCCCTGGCAGTTCCTTTTTCTCTTTTACTATCAGTACAATAATATGAAAACGACATTACCACCTGCGGCACGTTTGGGCCGACAGGCGCTTTTATTCCCTCTTTGTCTGGTGCTGTTCGAGTTCGCCACCTATATCGGCAACGATATGATTCAGCCGGGCATGCTGGCCGTCGTGGCGGATTTCAACGCCGGCGAAGAGTGGGTGCCCACCTCGATGACCGCCTATCTGGCCGGCGGCATTTTCCTGCAGTGGCTGCTCGGGCCGCTGTCGGATCGTCGCGGCCGTCGCCCGGTGATGCTGGCCGGGGTGGCGTTCTTCATCGTCTCCTGCCTGGCGATCCTGCTGGTCACCACCATCGAGCAGTTTATCGCCATGCGTTTCCTGCAGGGCATCGGCCTGTGCTTTATCGGCGCGGTCGGCTACGCCACCATCCAGGAGTCGTTCGAGGAGGCGGTGTGCATCAAAATCACCGCCCTGATGGCTAACGTGGCGCTGATCGCCCCGCTGCTCGGGCCGCTGGCCGGCGCGGCGCTGATCCACGTCGCGCCGTGGCAGAGCATGTTTGTGCTGTTTGCGGCGCTGGCGGCCATCGCCTTCTACGGCCTGTGGAAAGCGATGCCGGAAACCGCCACGCTGCAGGGCGAGGCGTTTTCCGCCGCCAACCTGTGGCGCGACTACCGCCAGGTGCTGGGCAACCGCCGCTTCCTGTGCGGCGCCCTGGCGATCGGTTTCGCCAGCCTGCCGCTGCTGGCCTGGATCGCCCAATCGCCGGTGATCCTGATCAGCGGCGAGTCGCTGTCGACGCTGGACTACGGCCTGCTGCAGATCCCGGTGTTCGGCGCGCTGATCCTCGGCAACCTGACGCTGGCACGCCTGACCGGCAAAAACAGCGTGGAGCGCCTGATCAAGCTGGGCGCAGGCCCGATGCTGCTGGGGCTGCTGATCGCCGCGCTGGCGACCCAGTTCTCCAGCCACGCCTACCTGTGGATGACCGCCGGCCTGAGTCTGTACGCCTTCGGCATTGGCCTGGCCAACGCCGGGCTGTACCGCCTGACGCTGTTCTCCAGCAACGTCAGCAAGGGCACAGTGTCGGCCACTATGGGCATGCTGAGCATGATGGTGTTCACCGTCGGCATCGAGCTGGCCAAGGTCGCCTACGTCTGGGGCGGCAGCGGGCTGTTCAACCTGTTCAACCTCATCAGCGGCCTGTGCTGGCTGACGCTGGTGGCGCTGTTCCTCGCCAAACGCCGCAACGGCGACCCCACGCCGCAGCCGAACGGCGCGGCGTAAACGCGACGATAAAACGCCGGTCCGGTTTCCCGACCGGCGTTTTTTATGCGGCTTCAGCCGAGCAGCCCCCACAGCGCATACCCCGTTCCCACCACCGCCACCCCCAACAGCAGCAACGCCGACAGGACAGAGATCGCCCGCCGCGCGCGCTGCAGCGCCGTTCCCGACAGCAGGGTGATATAGGTCAGCAAAATGGCGAAGTCCGCCAGCACCCACAGCGCGGTCAGCAGCGTCAGGCTGGCGCCGATCGAGGGGGTGACGGCGATGAACTGCGGGAAAAAGGCGACGAAGAAGATAATGTCTTTGGGGTTGGCGATGCCCACCAGAAAACCGTTCAGGATCGCCGAGCGTTTTTGCGGCGGCGCAACGGGCTGCACATCGGGGGCTCGCGCGGATAAATCCTCATACAGCGAGACGATCGCCATACGGCCGATAAACAGGCAACCCAGCAGGCCTATCCACTGCAGCAAGCGCATATCCACGGCGAACAGCCCGGTGATAATCAGCGCGGCGACGCCGATCAGCAACAAGGAGGCTCCGTTGCTGCCCAGCGCGGTCAACAGCGCACGCCGGGCGCCAAAGCGCGCCGCGGTGTTGGCCACCATCGCCACCACCGGCCCCGGCGCGGCGATCAGCAACAAAATGGCGGCGAAATACGCCGCCAGCAACGACAGGTTCATCTTTATTTCACTCACATTCAGTCAGTTGGCGTCGCGCCATTATCATGCCGCCGCCCCCGCCTTGAAAAAGGAGTAATCCTGTCGTTTACTGTGAATCAGACTCATTATTAGAGACGCCGCGATGGCCAGTTCCCTTCCGCCGCTTTACGCCCTGCGCGCCTTCGAAAGCGCCGCCCGCACCGGCTCGTTCACGCTGGCCGCCGAGGAGCTGCATCTCACCCCGAGCGCGGTCAGCAAGCACATCAAAACGCTGGAGCAGCACTTCGGCTGCCGGCTGTTCCAGCGCAACGGCCCGCGTATCGAGGTCACGCCGCAGGGGAAAATCTTCGCCGCCGAGCTGCAGCAAGGGTTTGGCCGCATCGAGCAAGCCTGTGAGCTGTTCAGAAGCCACCGCGATCTGCTGCGGCTGAAGGCGCCCTCCACCCTGACTCTGCGCTGGCTGCTGGACTGCCTGAGCCGGTTCCGGCAAACGGCGCAGGCGTTCGAGGTGCAGGCAGCCAGCGTCTGGATGGACATCGACAGCGTGGATTTTTTCAGCGAACCCTACGACTGCGCCATCCTGCTCGGCAACGGCCATTTTGGCGCCAATACCGCCGCCGCCAAGCTGTTCGACGAATGGCTGATCCCGATTTGCACCCCCGCGCTGCTCGCCGACGGGCAGCGGGATCTCGCCGCCTGCCCGCTGATCCACCCTTCGCCCGATCGGCGCGACTGGCGGCGCTGGCTGCAGAAAAGCGGCATCGCGACCCCGATCGATCTCATGCGCGGCCAGGTATTTGATTCGCTGGAACAGGGCAACGCGGCGGCCATCGCCGGGCACGGCGTCTCGATCGGCGATCTGGCGCTGAGCCTGCGGACGATTGAGGAGGGATTATTGGTGTTGCCTTGTGACGTCGCCGTGCGCACCGGCGACGGTTACTATCTGGTTTGGCCGGAAGAATCGGCAAAACGGCCGCTGATCGAACGTTTACAGGCGTTTCTCACCGCCCAAACGCCCGACGTCAGCCGGGCCGCCGTCAGGTTTATCGGGTAGGGGAATTCGGCCTATCGCTCTTCGCGGGTATGCCAAATACGCAGAACATAAATCGCTGCCGGCTGTACCTGATAACGTATCTCATAGCGGCCGACCAGAATACGCCTCACTTCCTGCGGTAAAAACTCGTCCAATCTTTCACCCAGGCGGGGATTATCGAGCAACGCTTTAGGCGCGGCGACCAAGGCCTTCACCGAATTCGCTGCCGCAGTGCGGTTAGCCAAGGCAAGAAACTCAAACAAACGCGCCAAATCCGATAGCGCCTTACTCGTCCATTTTAATTCCATCAGCGCGGTACCGGCAGCGGCTCGTCACTGTCCAGGCTGGCCGCCCAGGCTTCTACCGACTCATGATCGATAACGTTTTGCTGTTCGACATCGGCCAGCGCCGCCAGCGTTAATCGACGGCGCTCTTCCTCTTGCTCGAGCCAGGCGGTGAGGGCTTGCTTCACTATCCATCCCCGCGAGCGTTCAAGTTTGGCGGCCATTTCATCCACCTTTTCAGCCAAAGGCAGCGGGACATGAGCGGTGATGACTTTCGTATTCATCGTCTTGCTCCTCAGTACAATCAACATCAATCAAAGTGATTAAAGCTGATTATACCGCCATTGGAGAACAAAAAACATGCAATCAGTTGCCGAACAACCCGCCGTCGCGCAGCAGATGCTCGTTGCCCTTGCGGCGGGTAAAGCCGCTGCGATCGAAGAACTCCAGCACCTGGATCGCCAGCTTGCGCCCGACGCCGAGCCGATCGCGGAAATCGGCGGCGTTGGCGCCCCCGCGCTCCGCATCCAGCTCGCGGATCAGCGCCGCGAACTGATCGATGCGTCGGCTGAGGTAGTAGCGATCCACCACCACCGCCGTCACATGGCCCAGCTGAGCCGCCTTGCGCAACAGCGCGCGCACCCGGCTCTCCTCTTCGCCCAGCTCGCTCGCCAGATCGCGCACCCACCACGGCTCGTCGCCGAACAGCGGTTCGATGCGCGCCCACAGCGGCGCCTCTTCGGCGCTGAACGCCAGGCCGTGTTCCGGCAGGTGCAGCCAGCCGCGCGTATTGCGCAGCGCGCCGGCCCGCAGCAGCCGATCGATCATCATAAACACCAGCGTTTCCGGCTGCTGAGGCAGGGCCATGCGCCGCAGGCGGGCGCGCCCTAAGCCCAGCTGATCGGCGTGCTGTTGGTGGTACTCCGCCAGCACCTGCAGCAGGCGGCTTTCCGCCTGTTGCACCTGATCCTGCGCCAGCGCCCGGTCACCGACGATCAGCAGATCGCGGTTCGCCAGCAGCTCGTCCAGGCCATCGTCCGTCAATTGACGCGCCCAAGCGAACGCTGCCAGTGACAGCGCGCCGTGCGGCAATTCAAGCGCCAGCGCCTGCGCATCGTCTTGCGCCAGCGCCAGGGCTTGCAGCCATGCCAGATAGTCCGGCTGACGCTTGCCGCGCTTGGGCGCATTCAGCCTGAGCACCCGAGCCGCGCCCAGCGTTTGCCGCGCGCCGATATCGCGCAGCACCAGCCGATCGTTCTGCGCCAACCACAGCGGACGATCGAGGATCAGTTCCGCCAGCCCGTCGTTCAGCAACGAGATGCGCCCGGTGATGTGGCTGGCGGCATGGTGCAGATGCAGCGGCTGCCAATGGCGGATCGGCCGATCCGTCTCCAGCGCCACCAGAATGCGTTCCGCCGCTTCGTGCGGACGCTGCGCCAGCAGCCAATCGCCGCGCGCGACCCGCTCTTTATCGACATCGCCGCTGATGTTAAGCGCAATGCGCTGCCCGGCCTGCGCATGTTCCACGGTCTGATTCTGGGCATGCAGGCCGCGCACCCGCACCGGCGCGTCGGCGCCGGTCAGCCACAGCGTATCCCCCACCTTCACCCGGCCGCCGAGCGCGGTGCCGGTCACCACCAGCCCCGCCCCTTTGACGCTGAACGCGCGGTCTACCGCCAGGCGAAAACGGCGCGTCAGCGCATGTTCAGCGGGCGACAACGCCAGCAAATGCGCGCGCAGCGCCTCGATGCCCTCGCCCGCCGCCGCCGCGGTCACGAACAGCGGCGCATCGGGCCACCCCTGGCTCGCCAGCTCGTCGCGCACCTGACCGCGCACCTCATCGACACGCGCCGCCTCCACCCGGTCGGCCTTGGTCAGCGCCACCGTCAGCGCCGGGCGCCCGCTCAGGCGCAGGATCGCCAGATGCTCGCGGGTTTGCGCCATCACGCCGTCGTCGCAGGCCACCACCAGCAACGCATGGTCGATGCCGCCGACGCCCGCCAGCATGTTGGCGAGGAATTTCTCGTGGCCGGGCACGTCGATAAAGCCCAGCACCCGGCCGTCCGGCTGCGGCCAGTAGGCGTAACCCAGATCGATGGTCATGCCGCGGCGCTTTTCTTCCGGCAGGCGATCCGCGTTGATCCCGGAGATCGCCTGCAGCAGGGTGGTTTTGCCATGATCGACATGGCCGGCGGTGGCGATGATCATGATGCGCTCAGCGCTGCGATCAGCGCCCCTTCCTGTTCCAGACAGCGCAGATCAAGCCACAGCCGGCCGTCGCCGAGGCGGCCGATCACCGGCTGCGGCAGACGGCGCCAGCGTTCGGCCAGCGCTTCCAGCGTGGCGCCGCGGCCGTCGCGCGGCGTGAAGGTCAGGGCATAGCTGGGCAGGCGATCCACCGGCAGCGAACCGCTGCCTATCTGCGACCAGCAGGGTTCGGCGCGCAGGTCGAAATCGGTGGTGAACCGCGGCGTCAGCGCCGCCAGCAGCCGCTCGGCCGCCTGTTGCATCTCCTGCTGCGGGCGGGTCAGCAGCCGCAGCGTCGGCAGCTGCTCAGCCAGTTTTTCCGGCTGCAAATAAAGCCGCAGCGTGGCCTCCAGGGCCGCCAGCGTCAGCTTGCCGACGCGCAGCGCGCGCTTGAGCGGATGCTGCTGCAGGCGCGCGATCAGCGCCTTTTTGCCGACGATGATGCCAGCCTGCGGGCCGCCCAGCAGCTTATCGCCGGAGAACGTCACCAGATCGACGCCGGCGGCCAGCAGCCGCTGCGGCATCGGCTCGGCGGGCAGGCCGTACTGCGCCATATCGATCAGCGAGCCGCTGCCCAGATCGGTGGCGGTCGGCACGCCCTGTTCGGCCCCGAGCTGCGCCAGTTCGGCCTCGTCGACCGCCGCGGTAAAGCCCTGAATGCTGTAGTTGCTGGTGTGCACTTTCATTAACAAACCAGTCTGCTCGTTGATGGCCTGGCGGTAATCCTTCAGATGGGTGCGGTTGGTGGTGCCGACCTCGACCAATTGACAGCCGGCCTGGCGCATCACGTCGGGAATGCGGAACGCGCCGCCGATTTCCACCAGCTCGCCGCGCGACACCACCACCTCTTTGCCGGGGGAGATCGCCGCCAGCATCAGCAGCACCGCCGCCGCGTTGTTATTGACGATGCAGGCGTCTTCCGCGCCGGTCAGCCGGCACAGCAGATCCGCCACCGCCCGATCGCGATGGCCACGCCCGGCGCCGTCCAGATCGTACTCCAGCGTCACCGCCTCCCCCATCACCGCGTTCACCGCATCCTTCACCGGCTGCGCCAGCAGGGCGCGCCCGAGGTTGGTGTGCAGCACGGTGCCGCTGAGGTTGAACACCGGCAGCAAAGCCGGGCGTTGCTGCCGGGCCAGCTCGGCCCGCAGCGCCTGCGGCCAGTCGCCGCACCAGGCGGGTAAACGTTGCTGTTGCCTGATAGCGGCGCGCGCCTCGGCCTGCAGCCGGCGCAGCAGTTCGCCGATCAGCGTCTGGCCATGCTGCGCCACCAGCGGTTCAATCGCGGGTTCACGCAGCAGGCGGTCGATGGCGGGCAGTTGGCTGTAAAGAAGGTGGGATTCAGTGCTCATGGTCGCTCGGTTTTCAGTTTAAACGTATCGGCATAGCAAAACCCCGCCGCGGCGGGGAGAAAGGAAAGCTTAGGGCGGCGCCGTGCGGGCGAAACTTTCGCGGGCGAACAGGCGTTCGGCCAGTTTGACCAGCGCCGGGCGCTCGACGCACCAGTTGGGCAGGATGCGGCGGAAATTGAGGTAGCCCAGCGCGCAGCCGGTGGCGATATCCGCCAGCGTCAGCCGCTCGGCATTGAGCCACGCTTTTTCCCGCGCCAGCGCCTCCAGCGCGTCCAGGCCCTGCGTCAGCTTGTCGCGCTGACGCAGCATCCAGCTTTCGTCCTGTTTTTCCGGCGCGCGCCGGCTTTCGCGGAACAGCGTCGCCGCCGCTTCGGTCACGCCGTCCGCCAGCGCCGCCACCTGACGAACGCGCAGCGCAGCGGCGCGCTCGACCGGCAAAAACGCCGGTTCCACCGCCAGCAGCTCAAGGTATTCGGCCACCACCGGCGAGTCGTAAAACACCTCGCCGTCATCGGCGATCAGCACCGGCACTTTGCCGAGCGGGTTCAACTCCTTCACCCGGCTGCCGGGCTCATACGGCGGATCGTTGACGAATTCGAACGCAATTCCCTTCTCCAGCAGCATCACGGAAATCTTGCGCACAAAGGGGCTGGTGTAACTGCCGATAAGCTTCATCCGATCTCCTCCGCTTCGTCCTGGCTGCGGCGTCCTTACTTCACCGCCAGGGTATCGATAATCCGCTGCACCAGCGCCTGATGCACTTCCGGCGTTTTGGCCGGCGACAGCATTTGCAACGTCACCACCCGCTTGTTGAACACCGTCAACACCAGGGTGGAGACCACCTTTTGCCCGTTGACGGTCTGTTCGGTATCCACCCGGCGAAACTTCTGTTTGCCGACGCTGAAGTTCTCTTCTTTGGTGGTCTGGATATTCTGATAGCGTTCGGCCAGCACCGTGATGGCGCTCTGCGTCAGCTCCTTCAGCATTTTGTCGCTGGTGTTAAGCTTCATGCCGTCCGGCGGGATCACTTCGGACGAGACCGCGCTCTGGCGCGACTTGCCGTCAAGGAAGCGCTGAATGGTGGAGGTGCTGTCGTTGATGATGCCGCTGTTCAGCGTTTGATCGCTAAAGCCCGGCGGCAGCTCGAAGGTGATCTTGCCCTTCTGCAGCGACACGTTCAGCCCCGGCGGCGCGGGCGGGGTTTCTACCGGCGCAGGCGGCGGCGGTGGCGCGGGCTGCGTCACGGTCGGCTTGGTGTCCGGCGGCGGCACCGCCGGTTTGGTGTCGTCTTTGTTGTCGCAGGCCGCCAGTCCAACCGCCAACACGGCGACCGCGGTCAGTTTTGCCAGGGTGTTTAACATCGTGGTTCCTTTCGCTTGGCGCGTTATGGCCTAAACGTAGCAACTCGCCCGGGCGATTGCCAGAAGCCCGTTCTGAAATTGCTCATCCGGCCCCGCGCGTACGGGGCCGGGCGGTTACTCCGCCGGGAACAGGAACGGATTGATGCTGCTGCGGCCGAAGCCTTCTTCTTCCATACGGGCATCCAGCACCAGCGAAGCCAGATCGTCGGCCACCGCTTCGACCTGCGGGTCTTTTTCCTGATAGAGGATCTTCAGGTAAGTGCCGCAGTCGCCGCAGCTCTCCGCCTTCACCGCCGCCTGCTCGCTGTCCAGCGACCAGTAGTTGAGATCGCGAGTCTGCTCGCAGTTGCTGCACTTCACCCGCACCACGTGCCATTCGCTTTCGCACAGGTTGCAGTGCAGGTAGCGCAGGCCGTTGACGGTGCCGATGTGCACCATGCTGGAGACCGGGATGCTGCCGCACACCGGGCAGAACTGGCGCTGCTCGCCGTATTCGGCGCGCGCCTTGCCGGGGATCAGGCTGGCCATCTGCGCCCAATAGAGCGACAGCGCGGCCCAGAGAAACGGCGCCTTCTCGCTGCCTACCTTGCCGAACTCGCGGTTGAGTAAGGCGTCGGCCATCAGCTCCAGCTCGTGCGCCGAGGCCTTCTCCAGGTTGTCCAGCACCGCCAGAATATGCTCCGGCGCCTGCGGGCGCAGCTCGGCGATCAGCGATGTCAACAGCTTGCGCCAGTGCTCGCTGCGCGGGAACACGCTCAGATCGAGCGGCGGTTTGCCGCTGGCGGCGCCCTGCACCAACGCTTCGCTAAGATCGAGCGCCAGCGGGTTATCGTGCAGCGCATGCTGCTGCGCCTGCGCCAGCTCGGCGGCAAAGTTCAGGTAGTCGCCCAGCGGGTTGTCGACAGCCAGCTGACGCAGACGTTCGGCGCGGCGGCTGTACAGGCTTTTCAGGTTGGCGAAAAGTAACGGCGGGATGTTCTCCGCCGTTGTGGACTTCTCACGCTGTGCCCCTAACTGCTCTTTAGGAACGATGCGGATACTCATCAGGGTTTATCTTCCTGTCGTTTCTCGCGGACCTCACGGTACCAGCGCGGATGATGTTTCTTGGCCCAGGCCGCCGGCACCCAGCCTTCCACCATCGCGGTAATGGTGCCTTTTACCCACAATGCGGCGTAAATGTGCACCATAATCACGATGATAAGGCCGACCGCGGCCAGCGAATGCACCAGCAGCGCGATGCGGATCAGCGGAATGGAGAACGACGGCGCAAAATACGGCCGCCAGATCACCACGCCGCTGGCCAGCAGCAGCAGCAGGCTGATAATCGCCGCCCAGAACACGCACTTCTGGCCGAAATTATAGCGCCCGGTATCACCCACTTCCTCGTTCATGGCGATTTTGTGGATGTTCTTGGCCCAGACGATATCTTCCCGGTTGATCAGGTTGTGCTTCCAGTATCGCAGGAACATCAGCAGGAACGCGGCGAACATGATCACCCCGACAAACGGGTGCAGAATGCGCGCCAGCTGCGGCGTCCCGAAGATGTTCATCAGCCAGTTGAAGGAGGGGAAAAAGAACCCCAGCCCGCTGATGGCGGCGAACACGAAGCAGAACGCCACGATCCAGTGGTTGATGCGCTCCGGCGCGCTGTAACGCTGAATGGGCTTTTCCTTTCTCATTTGCGCGTCTCCTCGTCGTGCGACTCGTCGTGCTCGTCCTCATCTTCGACGCGGTTAGGCCCGACGCCGACATAGTGGAACACGCTGGCCGCGAAGGTGGCGGCAAAGCCGATGGCCGCCAGGGGTTTCCACACGCCCTTCCAGAAGGTCACCGCCGGGCTGATGCTCGGGTTGTCCGGCAAACCGTGGTACAGCTGTGGTTTGTCGGCGTGGTGCAACACGTACATCACGTGCGTGCCGCCCACCCCCGCCGGATCGTACAGACCGGCGTTCTGGTAACCGCGGGTGTTCAGCTCGCTGACGCGATCCGCCGCCACCTGCTTCATCGCTTCCTTGGTGCCGAAGTGAATGGCGCCGGTCGGGCAGGTTTTCACGCAGGCCGGTTCCTGGCCGACGTCCACCCGGTCGACGCACAGGGTGCACTTGTACACCCGGTTGTCGTCCTTGTTCATGCGCGGCACGTCAAACGGGCAGCCGGCGATGCAGTAGCCGCAGCCGATGCAGTGCTCGGACTGGAAGTCGACGATGCCGTTGGCGTACTGAATGATCGCGCCTTCCGACGGGCAGGCCTTCAGGCAACCCGGATCGGCGCAGTGCATGCAGCCGTCCTTGCGGATCAGCCATTCCAGCTTGCCGTTTTCCTCCACCTCGGAGAAGCGCATCACCGTCCACGACTTGGCGGTCAGATCGGCGGGGTTATCGTACACCCCGACGTTGTGCCCCACTTCGTCGCGGATGTCGTTCCATTCGGAACAGGCCACCTGACAGGCCTTGCAGCCGATACAGGTGGTGACATCGATCAGTTTGGCCACTTCTTCCTGGTGGTCACGGGCGCGCGGCGCCGGCGTGAAACCATTGGTGGCGGATTTACGAATGATGTCTTGAGATTGCATGGCCATAATTCGTCTCCGTTACACCTTTTCCACGTTGACCAGGAACGCCTTGAACTCCGGCGTTTGCGTATTGGCGTCGCCGACGAACGGCGTCAGCGTGTTGGCGATAAAGCCTTTCTTCGCCACCCCTTCGTAACCCCAGTGAATAGGGATGCCGATGGTGTCGACTTCCTGGCCGTGCACCTGCAGCGTGCGAATACGCTTGGTCACCACCGCCTTGGCCTTGATGTAGCCACGGTTGGAGCTGACTTTCACGGTGTCGCCCTGCTTGATGCCTTTCTTCTCCGCCAGCTTTTCGCCGATTTCCACGAACTGTTCCGGCTGGGCGATGGCGTTCAGCCGCGCGTGCTTGGTCCAGTAGTGGAAGTGCTCGGTCAGACGATAGGTGGTGCCGACGTAAGGGAACTTGTCGGATTTGCCCATCGCCGCCAGATCGTCCTTGAACACGCGCGCCGCCGGGTTGGACACCACGTTCGGGTGCAGCGGGTTGGTGCCGAGCGGCGTTTCGAACGGCTCATAGTGTTCAGGGAACGGCCCTTCCGCCATCTTGTCGGTGGCGAACAGGCGGCCCATGCCTTCCGGCTGCATGATGAACGGCCCGACGTCGCTGCCCGGCGCGGCGGTGCTGTAGTCCGGGATATCGGCCCCGACCCACTTGGCGCCGTCCCACTCCAGCAGTTGGCGTTTCGGATCCCACGGTTTGCCCTGCGGATCCGCCGAGGCGCGGTTGTACAGAATGCGACGGTTGAGCGGCCATGCCCAGGCCCAGCCCAGCGTGTTGCCGAGGCCGGACGGATCGGCGTTGTCGCGCCGCGCCATCTGGTTGCCGGCCGGCGTCCAGCTGCCGGCGAAGATCCAGCAACCGCTGGCGGTGGTGCCGTCGTCGCGCAATTGCGCGAACGAGCTGAGCAGTTCGCCTTTTTTCACCAGCACTTTGCCGTCGGCATCCAGCAGATCCGCCAGCGCCTTGCCGTTGTTCTCCTGCGCCACCTCTTCCGGCGCCGGGTTGTCCGGCGTCAGGTAGTCCCAGGTCATGTTCAGCACCTGCTCAGGCACCGCGCCGCCGTCGCGCGCATACATCTCGCGCAGGCGGCTGAAGATGCCCGCCAGGATCTCGCCGTCGTTCAGCGCTTCGCCCGGGGCGTCCGCGCCTTTCCAGTGCCACTGCAGCCAGCGGCCGGAGTTGACGATCGAGCCGTTCTCTTCGGCGAAGCAGGTGGACGGCAGGCGGAACACTTCGGTCTGGATCTGCGACGGATCCACTTCGTTGAACTCGCCGTGGTTCTGCCAGAAGTTGGAGGTCTCGGTGTTCAACGGATCGATGGTCACCAGGAACTTCAGCTTGGACAGTGAAGCCACCACCTTGTTTTTGTTCGGGAACGACGCCACCGGGTTAAAGCCCTGGCAGAAGTAGCCGTTGACCTTGCCCTGCGCCATCATCTCGAAGTACTGCAGCACGTCGTAGCCTTTGTCCCACTTCGGCAACCAGTCAAAGCCCCAGCTGTTGTCCTTCTGCGCCTTGTCGCCGTAGAAGGTCTTCATCATGCTGACGAAGAATTTCGGGTAGTTGCCCCAGTAGTTCACCTGGCCCGGCAGCAGCGCCTTCGGCGTGTTGGCCTTCAGGTAGGTCTCGAGATCGGTCTGTTTCTCCGACGGCAGCGTCAGGTAGCCCGGCAGGCTCTGCGACAGCAGGCCGAGATCGGTCAGCCCCTGGATGTTGGAGTGGCCGCGCAGCGCGTTGACGCCGCCGCCCGCCATGCCCATGTTGCCGAGCAGCAGCTGGATCATCGCCATGGTGCGGATGTTCTGCGCGCCGACCGAGTGCTGAGTCCAGCCCAGGGCGTACAGGAACGACGCGGTTTTATCCGCCACGCAGGTTTCGGCGATGTATTCGCACACCTTGAGGAAATCGTCCTTCGGCGTGCCGCAGATGTTGCTCACCACGTCAGGCGTGTAGCGGCTCACGTGCTGCTTCAGCAGGTTCCACACGCAGCGCGGATCCTGCAGCGTGACGTCGCGCTTGGCGAAGCCGTTCTCGTCGAACTGGTAGTTCCAGGTGGTTTTGTCGTACTTGCGGTTTTCCGCATCGTAGCCGCTGAACAAGCCGTCTTCGAAGGCAAAGTCTTCCCGCACCAGCAGGCTGGCGTTGGTGTAGGCCTCGACGTATTCGCGGTTGAACTTGTTGTTGGTCATCAGATACAGCAACACGCCCGACAGGAAAGCGATGTCGGTCCCGGAGCGGATCGGCGTGTAGAAGTCCGCCACCGATGCGGTTCGGGTAAAGCGCGGATCGATCACGATCAGCTTGGCATTGTTGTGTATTTTGGCTTCCATCGCCCAGCGGAACCCCACCGGATGCGCTTCCGCCGCATTACCGCCCATGACGATAATCAAATTCGCGTTCTTGATATCAACCCAGTGGTTGGTCATCGCACCGCGACCAAATGTTGGAGCAAGACTTGCTACCGTTGGTCCGTGTCAGACACGCGCCTGGTTGTCTACGGCAAGCATGCCGAGAGCGCGACTAAATTTCTGCGACAGAAAACCGGTTTCGTTGCTGGCGGCCGAAGCGCACAGCATGCCGGTGGTCAGCCAGCGGTTGACGGTAACGCCCTGGTCGTTGGTTTTGATGAAGTTGGCGTCACGGTCTTCTTTCACCAGCTTGGCGATGCGGGTAAAGGCGTCGTCCCAGCTGATGCGCTGCCATTTGTCCGACCCTGGCGCCCGGTATTCCGGGTACTTGAGGCGGCTTTCGCTGTGGATGAAGTCAACCAGGCCGGCGCCTTTCGGGCAAAGCGCGCCGCGGTTTACCGGGTGATCCGGATCCCCTTCGATATGGAAAATGCTTTCTTTGGCGTTTTTGGCGCCATCACCAAGGCTGTACATCAACAGCCCACAGCCGACGGAACAATACGTACAGGTATTACGGGTCTCGCGGGCGCGCAGCAGTTTGTACTGCCGGGTTTCCGCCAACGCCACTTCGGGGGCAAAGCCCAGCGCGGCCACCGTCGTTCCTGCCATACCGCCAGCGCAGATCTTAAAGAACTGCCTTCTGCTGACCTGCATGGGGGTCTCCTTTACTCTCGATTGTCACATTGTTCAAATGCGCCTGCCCGCTAGCGCGGCAAACGCGAATGTCACTGTTGTTATGCTTGCTACGAACGCCGGCCATATTACCACAGCGTGCTTGTGGTTGTTACACACTCGTGCTCATTCAGTGAACGCATTGGCACATTTCGATACATTTCGGCGTTGGCGCTCCCTACAGTATAGAGAGTAACCAACGCGCCGGGGCGGCGGTTCGACGCGGCCCCCCAGCGCCCTCTTCTATCAGCATGTTAACGCAACAATTTGTTCATTAACCACACAGTTCACAGGGCATTGATAATCATTTTCAATATCATTTAATTAACTATAATGATCCGACTGCTTACGCGGTGCTCGCCCTTTGCGCCGCCCATACACCACTGGAGATGATGATTATGAGTTATTCACTGCCATCCCTGCCGTACGCTTACGACGCACTGGAACCGCATTTCGACAAGCAGACGATGGAAATCCATCACACCAAACACCACCAGACCTACGTCAACAACGCCAACACCGTGCTGGAAGCCTACCCTGAGCTGGCCAAATACAGCGTTGAAGAGCTGATCCAGGATCTGGATAAAGTGCCTGCCGACAAACGCACCTTCATGCGCAACAACGCCGGCGGCCACGCCAACCACAGCTTCTTCTGGAAAAACCTGAAAACCGGCACCACGCTGGGCGGCGATCTGAAAGCGGCCATCGAGCGCGATTTCGGCAGCGTTGAGAAATTCCAGGAAGAGTTCGAGAAAGCCGCAGCCACCCGCTTCGGTTCCGGTTGGGCCTGGCTGGTGCTGAAAGACGGCAAGCTGGCCGTAGTGTCTACCGCCAACCAGGACAGCCCGCTGATGGGCGAAGCCGTCGCCGGCGCTTCCGGTTTCCCAATCATCGGCCTGGACGTGTGGGAACACGCTTACTACCTGAAATATCAGAACAAACGTCCTGACTACATCAAGGCGTTCTGGAACGTGGTCAACTGGGACGAAGCCGCCGCGCGCTTCGCCGCGAAGAAGTAATTCGCCCCCGTTGATGAAGATGCCCGCCGCCGGCGGGTATTTTTTTGCCTGAAATCCGCTAAAGTTTGACCACTTCCTGCCGATGGTTTGTTCAATTGACGTTCGCCCGGAGAAGGAAAAACGCTATGGCGGCATTGCAAGCATTGGCAGGAAAGTTCACCCATCTCACCGTAGGTAAAAAGCTCGGCCTCGGCTTCGCGCTGTTGCTGCTGTTGGCGGTCGTCATCGCCGGCACCGGAGCGCAATATCTGCACATCATCGAATCCCGCGCCGATCGCATCGACTTCAGCAACCGGCTGAACGAGGAGATCAACCAGGCCAAATACAACCGCGCCATGTACGGCCAGACCTACCAGCCGGAGTATCTGCAGAACAACCGCGCCAATATTGAAAACGCCGTCAAACTGATAGATCAGGGACAGGCGCTGGACTGGGACGCTCAAAGTCGCAAGGATCTGCAGCGTCTGGTGACGCTGATCGGGGAATATCAGCAGCAGCAAAAGGTCTTTGAGCAGGCGGTCTCGGCGAAAGACGCCGTGCGCCAGAGCTGGAACATGTCGGAAGTGCAAGCCAGCCTGAGCCAGGTGGAGCGCCAGCTGACCAACGGCGATCTGCAGCTGGCCTTCATCCAACTGAACCAGAAGCTGACCCAGGTGCGCTACGGCGCGCGCGGCCTGCTGCTGAGCCTGAACAAGGAAACCGAAGCGCCGCTGATGGCGGCCATCGACGACGCGCGCGACGCGGCCAACGCCCTGAGCCGCCGGGTCAGCGACGCGCAGCGCCCGCAGTTGCAACCGCTGCTGGCCGCCCTGGACGATTACAAAAACCGCATCGCGGCCTACCTACCGGCTTATGAACACGAACAGCAAATCAGCCGGCAGCTCGGCGAACGCGCGCAAGCGATCGGCACGTTGGTAAACGCCTTTATGCAGGACGAGCTGGTGCAGACGCGCAACAACATCAACCTGGCGCAGCTGCAGATGGGCGTCACCACCCTGATCGCCATCATCGCCGGGGTGCTAATCGCCTGGCGCATCACGCTGCAGATCACCCGTCCGCTGCACAGCACGCTGGCGATGGCGGAACGCATCGCCAACGGCGACCTGCGTCAGGCGCAGACCAGCACCCGCCGCGACGAGCTGGGGCAGCTGCTGAACGCGGTGGCGGCCATGAGCCAAAACCTGCGCACCATGATTGAGAAGATCCAGATGGGGGTCAGCCAGGTCTCCACCGCCTCGGCGGAAATCGCCGCCGGCAACACCGATCTCTCTTCCCGCACCGAGCAGCAGGCGGCGGCGGTCGAGGAAACCGCCGCCAGCATGGAGCAGCTGACCGCCACGGTGAAGCAGAACGCCGACAACGCCCATCACGCCAATCAGCTGGCCACCGACGCCTCGCAGACCGCGCAGCAGGGCGGCAAGCTGGTGGAAAACGTGGTCAGCACCATGCGCGATATTTCCAGCAGTTCGCAGCGTATCGCCGAAATTACTACCCTAATCAACGGCATTGCCTTCCAGACCAACATCCTGGCGCTCAACGCCGCGGTGGAAGCGGCGCGCGCCGGCGAACAGGGCCGCGGCTTCTCGGTGGTCGCCAGCGAAGTGCGCAGCCTGGCGAGCCGCAGCGCCCAGGCGGCGAAGGAGATCGAAGGGCTGATCGCCGAATCGGTCAGCCGGGTGAAAACCGGCACCGAACTGGTGGAAAGCACCGGCAATACCATGGAGCAGATCGTCCGCTCGGTCACCCACGTGCGCGACATCATGGCCGAGATCGCCGCCGCCTCCGATGAACAGACGCGCGGCATCGCCCAGATTGGCCAGGCGATCGTCGAAATGGACCATACCACTCAGCAGAACGCCGCGCTGGTGGAAGAGTCCGCCGCCGCCGCCGATTCGCTGGAAGAGCAGGCCGACATGCTGTTGCAGAGCGTTTCGGTGTTCCGTTTGGCGGAGCAGACCGAACTCGCCGCCGTGAAAGCCGCCGCGCCGAAAACGCCGGCCGTCAAACCCGCGGCCGCCAACGCCGCAGCGGAAGAGAACTGGACCACCTTCTGACGCCCCGCCGCCCGCCTGATTATTTCGGGCGGGTTGTTATGTCCCCCCGGCACAACTCAGGCTATGCTGAGCCCTCGACGCGAGACACGGAGGCGCACATGCATCACCCAGACGTTTACATCGGCAGCATCCAACCCTATGAGGGCGAGCGCCCCAGCGCCATCGCCAAACGCCAGGTGGATGGTGCCATCCGGCTCACGCCGCTCGGCCTGGAAGGCGACGAACAGGCCGAAAAAAGCTATCACGGCGGGCCGGACCGCGCGCTGTGCCACTACCCGCGCGAGCATTACCTCCACTGGCGCGAGCAGTTTCCGGCGCAGGCCGAGCAATTTTGCGCCCCGGCCTTCGGCGAGAATCTCTCCACCGAAGGGCTGACCGAACACAATGTGTTTATGGGCGACATCTTCCGCTGGGGCGAGGCGCTGATCCAGGTCACCCAGCCGCGCTCGCCGTGCTTCAAGCTCAATTATCACTTCGCGATCGAGGACATTTCAGTGCTGATGCAGCAAAGCGGCCGCTGCGGCTGGCTGTATCGGGTGGTGTCGCCGGGCGCGGTCAGCGGCGACCGTCCGCT
Source organism: Serratia sp. PGPR-27 (assembly GCF_022678525.1). Lineage (NCBI taxonomy): Bacteria > Pseudomonadati > Pseudomonadota > Gammaproteobacteria > Enterobacterales > Yersiniaceae > Serratia > Serratia sp. PGPR-27. Next base: position 118,045 of record NZ_JALBYS010000009.1, read on the forward strand.
GGAGCTGGCGGCGCGCAGCAGCGACGTGACGGTCGCCGAAGCCATCGCCATCGCCTGGCATATGCCGTTCGACGCGGAACAGTACCGCCGCCTGCTGGCGGTGGCCGGCCTCTCCGCCAGCTGGAGCAAGACCATGCTCACGCGGCTCGCCGAAGGGCGCCTCGAGGACTTCAATCGCCGCCTGCTCGGCCGTTGAACGCGTGGGCGGAAAAATGAAAAACGTGCGCCGGATGCCGCGTTAACCCTTTTCTTCCGCCTATACTGTAGCCGCACGTTTTTTCAGCCAGGAGCCAGGTTATGACCACCCCGACCCATTCGATTCATCACGCCGCCGCCGAGGGCTATCAGGCCAATGCCGATCGCTATGTGAAAGGCCGGCCGGATTACCCGCCGGAAATCGCCGACTGGCTGCGTGACGTCATCGGCCTGCACGCCGGCATGACGGTCATCGATCTCGGCGCCGGCACCGGCAAATTCACCCCGCGCCTGCTGGAAACCGGCGCGCAAGTGATCGCCGTCGAACCGGTGCCGCAAATGCTGGAAAAACTGTCGGCGGCGCTGCCGCAGGTGAAAACGCTGGCGGGCACCGCCGAGGCGATCCCGCTGCCGGACGAGTCGGTGGATGCCGTGGTGTGCGCCCAGTCCTTCCATTGGTTCGCCACGCCGCAGGCGCTGGCGGAAATCCAGCGCATTCTCAAGCCCGGCGGCAAACTCGGCCTGGTGTGGAACATGCGCGATGCGCGCGTCGGTTGGGTGCGTAAACTGAATCAGATCGTCGATAGCCACGAAGGCGATGCGCCGCGTTTCTATACCGGCGAATGGCGCAAGTTCTTCCCGTTCAAAGGCTTTGAACCGCTGCAGGAGCAGGTCTTTATGCTCGGCCACCGGGGCGCGGTGGAGGACGTGATCTACAACCGGGTGCGCTCAACCAGCTTTATCGCCGCGCTGCCGCCGCAGCAACAGGAGCAGGTTATCGATCGGTTGCGCCAGCTGGTGGCGGAAGAAGAGGAGTTGCGGGGTCAGGACACGGTCACCGTGCCCTATCAGACCAAGGCGTATTTCACCACCAAGGTCTGACGCCCGGGGTTCAGAACGCTTTCTTGGCGTAGCCGGTGACCGCTTTCAGGCCCATCTCGCGGCCCAGCGCGGTCATCGGGTGCACCACGATCAGCCCGCGCGCGCTTTTCTTCAGCGCGCCCATATCGGCCTGTTCTTTCTTGGTGATTTCACGACTGAACGGCAGCTTGCTCAGCTTCTGCGCTTCGGCGCTCAGCTTCTCGCCGCGCACGTTTTTCAGGCGCTCGATCTCCGTCGCCAGTTTCTCTTTCTCTTTGGTGTGCTGCGCGATCAACTCAGGGTTGCCCTGTTGGATCACGGTGGCGTCTTTGTGGTTCAAGGCGTCCAGCAGGTCGCTCAGGCGCTTGATCTCTGCCTTTTCTTTCTCTTTCATGGTCTCTGGCCCGTTGTGCCCAAAATGGCACGCTAATCAATGATACCGGCATTGTAGCAAAAGGCGCGCGCCGTTACCCGTCCTGCGCAATGCCGGGCGGCAAGCCGCTCATCTCGCAGGCTTTGGCGCCCAGCCGGGCCAGCGCCTGGGTGTAGCGCGCGTTGAACGGGTAGCAGCAGGAGAGACGCAGCGCGTTGCGGTAACGCCCGCTGGGCGAATACAGGGTGCCCGGCGTCAAACAGATCTGCTCCTCCAGCAGCTGATGGAACAGCGCCACGCTGTCCACGCCAGGGGGGAACTCGACCCAAAATACGAAGCCGCCCGCCGGCTGCGTGGCCAGCGTGCCGCGCGGGAAATGCCGGGCGATCAGCGCCCGCGCCTCGTCGACCTGCGCCGCATAGCGCTTGCGCAGGTTGCGCAAATGGTGATCGTAGCCGCCGCTCTCCAGGAAGGTCGCCAGCGTTTCCGACAATAGCTGCGACTCGGACATCGACGACACCGCCTTCAGCTTGCGCAACGCCTCGTGGAAGCGGCCGCCGCAGATCCAGCCGACGCGAAAATCCGGCGCCAGCGTTTTGGTAAAGCTGGAGCAAAACAGCACCCAGCCGTCGCGATCGAACGCCTTCACCGCCGGCGACAGCGCGCCGCCGAACTGGATCTCGGCATACAGCCCGTCTTCAATCAATGGCACCTGATGATCGTTCATCAGCCGCGCCAGCCGCTTTTTCGCCGCCAGCGGCATGGTGCAGCCCAGCGGGTTTTGTACCGTCGGCATGGCGATCACCGCATTCAGCCGCTTCTCGTTCAACAGCAGCTCCAGCGCGTCCAACGACAGCCCCAGCTGCGGATCGGTAGGGATTTCCAACGCTTTCAGCCCCAGGCTGGCCAGCAGCGGCAGCAGATAAAAGTAGGTCGGCGACTCCAGCCCGACGCAGTCCCCCGGTTGGGTGGTGACGCGCAGCGCCAGCTGCAGCGCCTCCATGCAGCCATGGGTCAGCACCACGTCGCCCGGCTCCAGCAGCATGCCCAGCGTCATCGAACGGCGGGCGATCTGCTGGCGCAGCCGCAGGCTGCCGGGCGGCAACGGATACTGCCCGATCAGATCCGGCTGGCGGCGCAGCTGAGAGGACAGCATGCGCCCCAACTTGCCGCCGGGATAAAAGTCGCTGGTCTGCGGGCAAGCCAACGCAATATTGGTGAAGGCCGGGTTTTGCTGGGCGGCAAACACGGTGTCGATCAGCGCCAGCACGTCGTCCGCCGGCGGTTCGATGCGCCCGCTGGGCGCCGAGGCCATCTTCAGCGCCGGCAGCGTGCTGCGGACATAAAACCCCGACTGCGGTCGCGCCTCGATCAGTCCGCGATCCTCCAGCGTGCGGTAAGCCGACACCACGGTATTGATGCTGACGCGATGGGTTTGCGCACAGCGCCGCACCGAAGGCAAGCGGTCGCCGGGCCGCAGCGTGCCGCGGCGAATGGCCTCAGCCAGCGTATCCGCCAGCTGCAGGTAACGGGTATCCGGGGTTTCATCGAGCAGGGTCACAGTTTCTCTCCAGGCAATGGGTACAGTTTACATTTTGCACAACTGTAACCATGACAATAGCCAATTTGTGGTTCTGTCACCATCCCATTGCAGCGATTATGCTGATCCTCTCGTTATCACCGTCATTTTCAAGGAACCTGCCATGCTGGACTCCGCCTTTGTCAGCTACGTCACCGTCATGTCGATTACCCCCGGCCCCAACAATCTGCTGCTGGCCTCGTCGGGCGTCAACTTCGGCCTGCGCCGCACCCTGCCGATGCTGTTCGGCATCGGCGCCGGCTGCGCGGTGCAGCTGGCGATCATTATCCCGCTGCTGGCGCTGGCGCTGAGCTGGGCCGGCGTCATTCGCTTCCCGCTGGCGGTGATCGGCTGCGCCTACCTGCTGTGGCTGTCATGGAAATTGTTCAAGGCAGCCTCGCCGGACGCCAAAGAGCAGGCGAGGCCAATGAGTTTCCTCAACGGCGCGCTGTTTCAGGCGGTCAACCCCAAGGCCTGGCTGATGGTGATCAACGTGGCGATCCTGTTCACCCCGCGCGAAGGCGCCACCTTCGTCCATACGTTGAGCGTCATCGCAGGTTTCGTCGTGCTGAATTTACCCTGTGTGCTGCTGTGGGCGGTGCTGGGCGACCGGTTGCGCAACGCGCTCCAGGTCGCCTGGAAGCTGCGGGTGTTCAACGGCGCGATGTCCGGGCTGATGGCCGCCACCGCGCTGTGGTTGCTGTTCGACGAATGGCGCGCGGCCTTCGCTTAGCCGCGGCCGAGAGGAGAGAGTCGGGAAGGTTGTTTGGCACCGATGCCGGCGATCAGGTCGGTAATGGACAGCACCATGGTGGAGCGCACCATCTGCTGATAGCGCTGACGCTGCATGGCGATCAGCGCTTCATCCGCCTCGCCCGGCTGCAGGAAGGTCGGCACCGGCGGCAACGCGGCCACGCAGTGCAGCTCGCCGAACGGCCCGAGGATTTCGTCGTCGACGAAGCGGTATTCCGAACCGTCGTGGTTCAGCTCTTCGCGCATCGCCATCAGCAGCTCGGCGTCTTCATATTCGTGGCGGGAAATCACCCCCAGCCCGTACATCAGCTTCAGGCGCACCGACAGCTCCCCCAGCGGGCCGCTGCCGGACAATAGCGGTTCGACGGCATATTTCACCGCATAGTCGTCCTTGCGGAATACCTGCACCACCAGCACGTTGAGCGCTTCCGCCAGCAGCTCTACCGCCGCGATCAGGAAGCTGCGCACCGTTTTGCCCGCGTTCAGCTTTTCCAGAACCTGGTTTTCAAATGCCTGTGCTTCTTCCATCGTCGCTTTTCGAAAGGCGTGGGGAGGGCCGTCGATGCCGAACTCGGGTTCCAGGAGCGCAGCAAGCTGCGCTCGGGTGTTCATCATCACGATTCTACTTGTGCATGGCGTTATACACAGCAACGGCCTCTTCTACAACCTCGCTTTCCGCCGGCAGGCCGGAAATTTGCGCCAGCGCGGCTTTCGGCCCGAGCGTGTTCAGCAATTCCGCCAACTCCAGCGCCTGCGGATCCTGTTCGCTGCGGTAACTCATGGCGGCGGCGATGCCCTGGATCAGGTTGGCATGCGGCAGGCCGTATTCCAGCGTGCCCAGCAGCGGTTTGATCAGGCGATCGCCGGCGCTCAGCTTGCGCAGCGGCTGGCGCCCTACGCGCTCGACGTCATCGTGCAGATACGGGTTTTCGAAGCGGCCGAGAATTTTGTTGATGTAGGCGGCGTGCTTGTCGGCGTCGAAGCCGTAACGCTTGATCAGCACCGCGCCGCTCTCTTCCATCGCCCCTTTCACCACGCGGCGGATCGCCGGGTCGAGAATGGCGTCGCGAATGGTTTGCAGCCCGGCCCGTTGGCCGAGGTAGGCGGTGATCGCGTGGCCGGTGTTGAGGGTGAACAGCTTGCGCTCGACGAAGGCCATCAGGTTATCGGTCAGCTCCATGCCGGCGATCGCCGGAGGCTGGCCTTTAAACTGCGTCTGATCGACGATCCATTCGCTGAAGGTTTCCACCGTCACTTCCAGCGGATCGCTGCTGTCCGCCGGTGGCACGATGCGATCGACCGCCGAATCGACGAAGCCGACGTGCTGCTCAACCCATGCCTGCTCGTCCTGCGGCAGCGCGGCGAACACGTGCTGCTTCAGCTGGCTGGTGCCGCGTACCATGTTCTCGCAGGCGATGATGTTCAGCGGCTGCACATTGCCCTGCTGATGGCGCAACACCAGCCCTTTGGCGATCGTGCCGGCGATTTTGGCGAGAATTTGCGGGCCCACGGCGGTGGTCACCAGATCCGCCTCGGCGATCAGCGCTACCGCGGCTTCGCTGCCGCTGTTGACGGCGCTAACGTTGTTGACGCTCTCTACGCGCTCTTGCTCGCCCACCACGTGCACCTGGTAGCTTTTACGGCTGTTCAGCAGATCCAGCACCGTTTGATTGACGTCGGCGAAGGTCAGCTCAACCCCGGCGTCCGCCAGCAGCTTGCCGATAAAACCGCGGCCGATGTTCCCTGCGCCAAAATGTAATGCTTTCATAACGCTACCTTCTTAATGTCGAAGGGTGCAGCACGCTGCACCCTTTAAAATGATTCTGTTATCCGGCTTTTTTGCCGCCGAGCAGGTCCAGCACTTCCTGGACACTGGTGGTATTCGCCAGCCGCTCGATCACGCTCTCGTCATCCAGCGCGTTGGTCAGGCTGGTGATCACCTGGATATGCTCGTTGTTGCGCGCGGCGATGCCGATCACCAGACGGGCCACTTCATCCTCTTCATCGCCGAAGCGCACGCCCTGCGGGTATTGGCAGAACACCACGCCGGTACGCAGCACCCGGTCTTTGGCCTCGATGGTGCCGTGCGGCACGGCGATCGACTCGCCCAGGTAGGTGGACGTGAGCTTTTCTCGCTCCAGCATCGCCGGCACGTATTCCGGCTCAACGTAGCCGCCCTTCACCAGCTGCTCACCGGCGAAGCGGATCGCCTGCTCTTTGTCGCTGGCCTGCAGGTTGAGGAACACGTTGCTCTCGCTTAGCTTGAACAGCCCCGGTTCGCCGGCCTCTGCAGCCGCGTGCGCGCCGCTCTGCGGGGCCGCTGCGGCAGCGGTGTTCACCGCCAGCAAACGCTCGACCAGATCGCCATACAGCTTGCTGTCGAGGAAGTTGGTCAGCGAAATATGCTGGGCCTGCGGCGCATGGCGCATCGCGCGCTCGGTCAGATCGCGGTGCGTGATCACCAGGTCCACATCGTCCGGCAAGCTGTTGATGGCGCTGTTGGTCACCGAGATATTCTTCAGCCCGGCGTCCGCCACTTTCTTGCGCAGCACCCCGGCGCCCATGGCGCTGGAGCCCATGCCCGCATCGCAGGCGACGATGATTTTGCGCACGGTGCTCAGATCGCCATCGACCGCCGCCGGCGCGGCCGCGCCGCCCTTGGACTGCGATTTCATCTCTTGCACGCGGCGGGTCGCGGCTTCCAGATCGTCATCCTCTTTCACCTTGGAGGTTTTCAACAGGAAAGCGGACACCACGAAGGAGACGGCAAAGGCTGCTAACACCGCCGCAATGTTGGCGAAGTAGGCGCCTTTCGGGGTCATTGCCAGCACCGCCAAAATCGACCCCGGGGAAGCCGGAGACACCAGGCCGCCGTTCAGCATCGTCAAAGTGAAGACGCCGGTCATGCCGCCCAGGATCACCGCCAGCAGCAGACGCGGGTTCATCAGCACGTACGGGAAGTAGATTTCGTGGATGCCGCCCAGGAAGTGAATGATCGCCGCACCGCCGGCGGATTGCTTGGCGCTGCCGCGGCCGAAGAACATGTAGGCCATCAGCACGCCCATGCCCGGGCCTGGGTTGGCTTCGATCAGGAAGAACACCGACTTGCCGGCTTCCGTCGCCTGCTGGATGCCCAGCGGCGAGAAGATGCCGTGGTTGATGGCGTTGTTCAGGAACAGGATTTTCGCCGGTTCAACGAAGATGGACGCCAATGGCAGCAGGTTGTTCGTCACCATCACGTGCACGCCCGCCGCCAGCAGCTTGGAAAGCACCTCCACCAGCGGCCCGATGCCCAGGAAGGCCAGGATCGCCAACAGCATGCCGATGATGCCGGCGGAGAAGTTGTTCACCAGCATTTCAAAGCCGCTTTTGATCTTGCCGTCCACCCAGCGGTCGAAGTGCTTGATGGCCCAGCCGCCCAGCGGACCGGCGATCATCGCGCCGAGGAACATCGGCATATCGGCGCCGACGATGACGCCCATGGTGGTGATGGCGCCGACCACACCGCCGCGATCGCCGCCCACCAGCCGCCCGCCGGTATAACCGATCAGCAGCGGCAGCAGGTAAGTGATCATCGGGCCGACCAGCTTGGCTAAGGTCTCATTCGGCAGCCAGCCGGTTGGAATGAATAGCGCGGTGATAATCCCCCAGGCGATAAAGGCGCCGATGTTGGGCATCACCATGTTGCTCAGGAAGCGGCCAAAGTTTTGCACTTTAACCTTGATGTCTGGTGAAAACATAAAACACACCCCTATTGTTACGCGCTGACAATAGAGCGCGTGATTATTGTTGTGACGATCCAGCCGTGTTGCCGCTGTATGCGAAACGGACTCTATCACGCTGTTTTTGTCACGCGAACTTCACGAATTTTTTGTGATACAAGTCACACACAACACCCCGACACCCCCTCACTTATGGTGATAAAGATCACATTTATAGCGTGTAAAAAAAGCACAGTGAGAAAAAAACCGCCCAAAAACCGACAATAAAGTGATTCGGGTCACATTTTTAACTTGGTAGTTTGTTTTTAAATTGTGACAAATATCACAATTTATTTTTAGCTGCAGCGCCCGAACGCGACGCTCTGTTTGATCTTCCCTGTGAGCACTCATCCCGCCGGGAACTAGCGAAGTGATGAATGAAAGAAAACTACATTGCTGAATGAATGGATTAATTGAAGTGTAGTACAGAAGCCTGCGTAATAAACCAGCAAGCTATTGGAAACGCTGAGGGGAAATAAAACAGGCCGGCAATGCCGGCCTGTAGATCGTCGTAGGCGCGTTATTGCGTCACGCTTTGAATGGCTTTCTGCGCATTCACCAGGTTCTGCTGTTTGGCCACCAGATTCGACATCATGGTGTTGTACTGCGCCACCTGCTGCGCGGTGCGGAACTGCACGCCGTTGTTGTTGAAGCTGACCTGATTGCCCTGGCTCTGCAGGAAATCGCCAACCTGCACCAGATCCTGCACAAAGCTGGCGGTGGTCGGGATCGCCGGCATCAGGGCGTTGGCCGGCGCGGTGACGATTTTGTCATAGGCCTGGTTATACACCGCCTTCAGATCGTCGGGCTGTTTCAGCGCCGTGCGGGCGGTATCCGCCTGCGACTTGGCGGACTGGATCTGCTGGCCCAGCAGGTTCAACGCCCCGACCGATTGCTGCAGCGCATCGCGTTTGTTCAGATAGTCCTGTGCGGTGCGGATCTGGTTAATCTGATCCAGCGCTGGCGTCAGGCTGGCGCCGACCGACTTGGACAGCTGCTGTGAAAAGCCGACCAAAATCGCGTAATCGCCGGCATAGTTGCCGAACTTCTGCTTCTGGTCTTCGCTCAGCGTGGGGATGTTCGCCCCGCTGCGCATCACGGTATTCTGTAAGTAATCGATAAATGCTTTGCGCTGTTCCGGCTCTTTATCGCCGCAGGCGGTCAATTGCATGACCACCAACAATGCCAATACCGGTGCCAACCAACGCGCGAAACCTCTGCTCTGGATCCCTACCGCCATGTGACATAACTCCTGTTATAAACCTGCTTTTTCATTGGACTCCGCCCCTTTTTCCGCACTCCGTGCGCCTATAAGAATAGATCAACTGGCGGCGTTCCGATACGCGATTCCGTTTGCGGTGAACATTGTCTCGGCCGGAGGCGGTTGAACATCGTGCGCAAAACGCACTGAGGTTCATTGCCGTCGGCGACCGGACGCTTCAATTTCCCCAAGTCGCCCCCCAAGTCGCCAGGCGACCTTGCCTTCGCACCCAGGAAACGGAAATAAAAAAGCGCCCGCAGGCGCCTTTTCACAGCACAGAGCCGTTTACTGCAGTACGGAGATATCCGCCACCTGCAGGAACAGTTCACGCAGTTTGCTCAGCAGCGTCAGACGATTCACGCGCACTTCCGCATCGTCCGCCATTACCATCACGTTGTCGAAGAACGCATCCACCGGCTCACGCAGCGCAGCCAGTTCCACCAGCGCTTCCTGGTAGTTGCCCGCCGCGAAGTACGGCTGCAGCTTGTCGCGCAGCACCACCAGGTGGGTCGCCAACTGGATCTCCGCCGCGTCCTTCAGCACCGAGGCGCGTACGCTGTCGTTCAGCGTTTCGGTAGATTTGGCCAGGATATTGGAGACGCGTTTGTTGGCCGCAGCCAACGCCGCCGCTTCGTCCAGCGTGCGGAAGTGGGATACCGCCTTGACGCGTGCGTCAAAGTCGGCCGGCTTGGTCGGACGGCGCGCCAGCACCGCCTGAATGGTATCGACCGCGTGGCCTTCTTCCTGATACCAGGCGCGGAAGCGGCCCAGCATGAATTCCACCACCTCATCGACCACTTTGGCGTTGGTCAGCTTGCTGCCGTACAGGCGCACGGCCTCTTCGGTCAGGGTCTGCAGATCCAGCGGCAGGTTTTTCTCGACGATGATGCGCAGCACGCCCAGCGCGGCGCGGCGCAGCGCGAACGGGTCTTTATCGCCTTTCGGATGCTGCCCGATGCCAAAAATGCCGGCCAGGGTGTCCATCTTGTCGGCGATCGCCAGGGAACAGGCCACCAGCGACTGCGGCAGCGCATCGCCGGCGTAGCGCGGCTGATACTGTTCGTTCAGCGCAACGGCGACGTCTTCCGCCTCACCGTCGTGGCGCGCGTAGTGCATGCCCATCACGCCCTGGGTGTCGGTGAATTCGAACACCATATTGGTCATCAGGTCGCACTTCGACAGCAGGCCCGCGCGGGTGGCGTGGTTGACGTCGGCGCCGATCTGGCCGGCAACCCAGCCCGCCAGCGCCTGAATGCGATCGGTTTTGTCGCGCAGGGTGCCCAGCTGCTGTTGGAACAGCACGGTTTCCAGGCGCGGCAGGTTGTCTTCCAGACGTTTCTTGCGATCGGTGTTGAAGAAGAACTCGGCATCGGCCAGGCGCGGACGCACCACTTTCTCGTTACCGGAAATGATCTGCTGCGGGTCTTTCGACTCGATATTGGCCACAAAGATAAAGTTCGGCAGCAGTTTGCCCGCGGCGTCATACACCGGGAAATACTTCTGGTCGCCCTTCATGGTGTACACCAGCGCTTCCGCCGGCACCGCCAGGAATTTCTCTTCGAATTTGGCGGTCATCACCACCGGCCATTCCACCAGCGAGGCCACTTCTTCCAGCAGGCTGTCGCTCAGATCGGCTTTGCCGCCAATCTTCTGCGCCGCCAGTTCGGCGTCGCGTTTGATGAGGGCTTTACGCGCTTCGTAGTCGGCGACCACTTTGCCGCGCTCCAGCAGGATCTGCGGGTATTGGTCGGCGTTATCGAGGGTGAACTCGGCTTCGCCCATGAAGCGGTGGCCACGCACGGTGCGCGCAGATTCGATGCCCAGCAC